>JANPAY010000167.1:0-2061 GCA_031430155.1 Comamonadaceae bacterium | reverse complement strand
GTTCCAAGGATTGACCTTGCACTGCTTCATGCCAAGGCTAATACGGCGCTTGTCTTCGTCGATCTCGAGGACCATGACTTCAACTTCGTCACCGAGTGCAACCAATTTGCTTGGTGCCACGTTCTTGTTCGTCCAGTCCATTTCAGAGACGTGCACGAGGCCTTCGATGCCTGGCTCGATTTCCACAAACGCGCCGTAGTCGGCAATGTTGGTGATCTTGCCGTGCATACGCGTACCTTGTGGGTAGCGGCGGTTCACGCCCATCCATGGGTCGTCGCCCATTTGTTTGATGCCCAAGGACACGCGGTTTTTCTCGGTGTCAAACTTGAGAATCTTGGCGCTGATTTCTTGACCAGGCTGCACCACCTCAGATGGGTGACGCACACGGCGCCATGCCATATCGGTGATGTGGAGTAAGCCGTCGATACCGCCAAGGTCAACAAACGCGCCGTACTCGGTAATGTTTTTAACGATACCGGTGACGATAGAACCTTCTTTGAGGTTTTCCATCGCTTTAGCGCGCTCTTCGCCCATCGTGACATCACGAACGGCACGGTGCGAGAGCACCACGTTGTTACGCTTACGGTCAAGCTTGATCACTTTGAACTCAAGCGTTTTGTTCTCGTAAGGAGACAAATCTTTGATGGGGCGTGACTCGATGAGTGAACCTGGCAAGAAGGCACGGATGCCGTTGACCAGAACCATAAGGCCGCCTTTGACTTTGCCGCTGGTTTGACCCGTGACAAATTCGCCTGACTCAAGAGCCTTCTCGAGGCTCATCCAAGATGCGAGGCGCTTAGCTTTGTCACGCGACAGCATGGTGTCGCCAAAGCCGTTTTCGATAGAGTCAATCGCGACCGACACGAAGTCGCCCACTTGAACTTCAAGAACGCCTTGGTCGTTTTTAAATTCGTTGATGTCGATAAACGACTCAGACTTGAGGCCAGCGTTGACAACGACATGGTTGTGATCAACACGCACCACTTCAGCAGTGATCACTTCGCCCGTACGCATTTCACTGCGTGTGAGGGATTCTTCAAATAGGGCGGCAAAAGATTCGGCAAATTCAGACATTTAGTTTTTCTTTCTTAGCCAAGCTTGTTCGATCAGTCGGTACTTTTATGCACTCGAAATGAGCACATTTACAAAGGTGACTAAAGCTGGCTGGGTGCGAAACGGTCAGACCACCACGTCAAAACTTGTTTAACGGAGCCCTCAATCGTGAGATTAGAGTTGTCTAACTGCAACGCGTCTTTGGCAGCAACAAGAGGGGCGGCGCTACGGGATTGATCCCTAGCGTCGCGCGCCTCAAGGTCTGCGCGAAGACTGTCGATATTAGCAGAAATTCCCTTAGAAATCAACTGCTTGTACCGCCTATCGGCACGGGTTACCGCGCTTGCCGTCAAAAACACTTTGAGCGGGGCATCTGGGAAGATCACTGTGCCCATGTCGCGGCCATCGGCCACAAGGCCGGGTAACATGCGAACGCCGAGTTGCAAATCAAATAACGCTTGGCGCACGGCTGGATAACTGGAAACCTTAGAAGCCAACATTCCAGAGGCTTCCGAGCGTATTTCATTCGTGACATCAATACCAGCAAGGCTTACGCAATCACCATCGAATCCCACATTCATTTGCGAGGCGATGGCGGCAACGGCAGCCTCATCATCCAAGCTCGCACCAGCTTGTTTAGCCGCAAAGCCGACTAAGCGGTACAGCGCGCCCGAATCGAGATAGTGATAACCCAATTGCTTCGCCACCTTCGAGGCGAGTGTCCCTTTGCCCGAAGCGGTTGGGCCATCAATACAAATCACGGGAATGTTCGCCGCTTGAGTCTGTGCCACCGAAAATAGCGTTTCAAAGTAATCAGGAAAAGTTTTTGCCACGCATTTAGGATCTTCGATACGCACGGGCAAACCAGCTGGGTTGAACGCAGCCAGCGATGCGCACATCGCCATGCGGTGATCGTCATACGTATGAATGCTCGCAAAGCGCCATCCAGTATGGCCTAGCGCTGAATGTTTGGGAGGCGTGACGCGAATGAAATCTGCGCCCTCTTCA
>JANPAY010000166.1:0-5487 GCA_031430155.1 Comamonadaceae bacterium | reverse complement strand
CGCTGCAAAGGCGCGGTCGCCTATCACGCCGCTATCACCCCAATCTAAATCGAGCACAGGCGTAAAGCTCATGTCCACACCGCAAGCACGCAGCTCCGCGCCGAGCACATAGCCGCAAGCGGTGGCAGCGTTGGTAGCCGCTATCGGGTCTTTGAGCCAAAGCTTGCCCAAATCACGCATAGGAGGCAAGTGCGTAAAGCCGTCGGTTTTAAAGCGCTGCACGCGCCCACCTTCGTGATCCACGCAAATCAGCAAATCTGAGCGCACCGCTTTAATCGAGGTGCACAGCGCAGCGAGCTGGTCACGCGATTCCCAATTACGAGCAAACAAAATCACGCCGCCCGTGAGCGGGTGCTTAAGACGGCGTTTATCAACAGCAGATAAAGCAAGACCAGCAATATCCAAAATGACGGGGGAGTGCAAAGAATTGGGGTCAGACCCTAATTTCGTCTTCATGTATTTATTTCCTTCTAATATTTTTGGTCATGAATTAGGGTCAGACCCCAATTCTTTCCACGACAACAAATGAAATAGCGTAGTCGGTTTCGTCTGAAACACTCACCTGTGCCATCAAACCTTTAGCCTCAAACCAATCCTTTAAAACACCATGCAACACCACGGAAGGCTTGCCAGATGGGGCTTTAGCAATCTCGCACAAACGCCACGTCATGGGCATTCGCATACCTAGACCCACGGCTTTGCTAAACGCTTCTTTGGCTGAAAAACGTGTCGCCAAATAGCGCACACCGCGCTCGGTGACTTTGCCAGAGCGCGTGCGCCAAAGCGCCATTTCGCCTTCGCTCAAAATCTTTGCGGCAAAGCGTTCACCGTGCTTATCCAGCGCCGCGCGAATACGGCGAATGTCGCAGATGTCGGTGCCGATGCCGTAGATCATGTGCCAGCTTAGTGATGATGGTCGTGCCCGCAGCCTGGGCCATGGACATGTGTGGGAGGAGTCAAGGGCGCTTGCCCCACTGCTTGTCCATGCCCCACTTCGATGCAATGGTTGTACGCCTGAACGGTTGCTGCGTAACCCATCTCTAACGCATCGCCAATCAAGGCGTGACCAATGGAAACCTCTTTAACGGCAGGACAAGCAATTAAAAAGTCGGAGAGGTTTTGCAGATTCAAGTCGTGTCCTGCGTTTACTTCCAAGCCCGCAGCGTGCGCGGCGCGGCATGCATCCGCGTATTGCTTCATGGCTTGTGGCTGGCTGATCGTGCCGTGTGCCTTGGCAAAGCCCTCGGTATACAGCTCCACGCGGTCAGCGCCAAGCGCCTTGGCAAGCGGCATTAAGCTGCTAATGGGATCCATAAACAAACTTACGCGAGTGCCAACAGCGTGTGCCGCATCAATCGCAGTTTTGAGTTTGGCCTTGTCTGCTGCGCCCATCATGTCGAGCGCCCAGCCGTGGTCGCTGGTGAATTGATCTTCGGAATCAGGTACAAAAGTCGCTTGATCGGGTTTGCACTCTTCAACAAACGCCATTAAATTTTGAAACGGATTGCCCTCAATGTTGAACTCGGCCGCGTGACCTTGCCCCTTCCAAAGCGTCAGCAGCGCCGAGAGCTCGCGCACGTCATCGGCTCTGATGTGGCGCTCGTCAGGACGCGGATGCACGGTGATGCCAGCAGCGCCTGCTTGCAAGCACGCGAGCGCAGCCTTCATCACACTGGGAATTCCCAAGTGGCGGGTGTTGCGAATTAACGCGACCTTGTTCAAATTGACAGACAGAGCGGTGTGAGGTGGGTTCATGGTTGTTTAGAGTTGCTGCATAGTCGTCATCATTTGTGGCGTTTTTAGCGGTTGTCCGCAATGGTAATTCAAGAGCGCACGGAGTTGATTTTTCAGGGTTTGCGTGGTTGAGGATTCCGCTGTCAAATGCGTAAGTACTTGCGAGAAATCTCTGCTCGCCAAAGCGCTGGCTACTGCTTGCCATTGATTACCACGCAAGGAAAGTGGATCTGAATCAGTGGCTGGTCGCAAGCCCGCATCCACATTAAGGTTGTAGGCCATATCGGCCTGCACGCCTTGCTGAGTCTGGGTTACAGCCGATAGGTCTGGTAACCAACCCATGTTTTGCAAGAGCAGTAGTTCAAACGAACGCAGCGCAGCCGTCATCAACCCGTTGTTTTGTGCGACCACCGAGACGGTTTGCGCGTAGAGATCGTAGACAAGCTCCTGCGGATCATCGCGCAGCAAGAGTCGCATCATCAGTTCGTTCAGATAAAACCCCGTCAAAAGCGCGTTGCCCGATGGCATGGCGTAGCCGCCCACCCATTCGGCGCTCTTCAAGGCTTTAACTTCGGCATCGCCCGAGTACGTGATACGCAGCGGCTGCATGGGCAGCAGCACAGGACGGAAGTTAGAGGCGGGTCGCTTCGCGCCTTTTGCAACCAAAGCCACACGGCCATGATGCCGCGTGAAGGTCTCCACAATTAAGCTCGACTCGCTCCAGTCGTAGCGATGCAGGACGAAGGCGGGTTCTAGGGTGATGCGAGTGGGTTTCAACTATTCGTAGCCGTAGGTCTTGAGCCGTGTCGCATCGTCCGCCCAGCCAGATTTAACTTTGACCCACAGCTGCAAAAATACTTTGCAATCCATGAGTTTTTCTAACTCCATGCGGGTTTCGGTGCCGATGCGCTTCAAGCGCTCGCCCTTGTCGCCAATCACCATGGCTTTGTGGCCATCGCGCTCGACAATGATGGTGGCGGCGATGCGCTTCATGGCGGGTTTGTCGTTGCCTTTGGCGTTTTTGATGACTTCTTCTTTAAATTCATCAATCACCACCGTGCTTGTGTAGGGCAATTCGTCACCCGTGAGGCGGAACAATTTTTCGCGGATGATTTCAGCGGCTAAAAAGCGCTCGCTGCGGTCAGTCAGTTCGTCTTCGCCGTAAAACCAATCTTGCTCGGGCAAATAGGTGGCACAAAGTGTGAGCAGGCGCTCCACGTCCTTTTTGTTCTTCGCCGACATCGGAAAGAGTTCGGCAAAGGTGATGCCTTTTTCGTTTTGCTCGCCTTGCAGGGTTTGCAGCCATGGCGCAATCTCGGCGCGTTTGGCAAGGTCTAATTTATTGGCGACCAAGATGCACGGAACGTCTTTATTAAAGAGATCTAACACCTGTGCGTCGGCGCTGGAGACACGCCCAGCTTCGGTGACAAACAAAATCAAATCGACATCGTTGATGGCACCTGTCACGGTTTTATTCAGCGCTTTGTTGAGCGCATTGCTGTGGCGGGTTTGAAAGCCGGGTGTATCGACAAACACATACTGCGTTTGCTCGATCGTGCGAATACCCGTAATGCGATGCCGTGTGGTTTGCGCTTTGCGCGAGGTGATGCTGATTTTTTGCCCAACCAAGGCGTTTAACAAAGTTGACTTGCCCACATTCGGCTTGCCGACGATGGCAATGAGCCCGCAGCGCTTACTGGACGTGGGCTGCACGAGAGGCGTGTCGCCAGTTGGGGTTGTCATTTGATGTCTCTCAAAGTTTTTAAAATAGCTTGAGCCGCGTCTTGTTCGCCTGCTCTGCGTGTGTTGCCGCTACCGCGCTCGGTCTTTTTGAGCGCGGGCAGAGTGCATTCGACATGGAACGATTGCTCATGCGCCGCGCCGACCGTGCCAATCACGGTGTACACCGCGAGCGGCATCTTGCGCGCTTGCAGCCATTCTTGCAATTCTGTTTTGGCATCCTTTGCTGTCTGACTCATGTTCATGTCCACACGAATGTCTTCTAACCATGTCTTGGCAATACGCTGCGCCGTGTCGTAGCCAGCGTCCAGATAGACCGCACCCAGCAAGGCTTCCAAGCTATCGGCCAAGATGGAAGGGCGTTTCGCACCGCCCGATTTGGCTTCACCTTCACCAAGGCGCAAGCAGTGCGAGAGCCCCAGTTTGAGCGCTAGGCTGTGCAGGCTATCTTGCTTCACCAGATTCGATCTGATACGTGAGAGTTGCCCTTCGGGTAAATCAGGTAGGGCCTGATACAGCAAGTCGGAGACGATCACGTTGATGACCGCATCGCCTAAATACTCTAATCGCTCGTAATGCTCTGAGCTAAAACTTCGATGCGTCATGGCCTGTTGCAAAAGCGCAGGGCGTTCAAACGTATAGCCAATACGTTCTTGCAGCGCGAGCAGTGGCTTAGGGAGATTCATGGCTCTAAGAGGTTCATTACTCGAAGCCACCAATGCGCTTCAAGTTACCAAAATTCATCCATACAAAGAAGGCACGGCCCACGATATTGGCATCTGGCACAAAGCCAAAGTAACGTGAGTCGAGTGAGTTATCGCGGTTGTCGCCCATCATGAAGTAATGACCTGCGGGCACGGTACAGGTGACTCCCAGTTCGCTGTACTGGCAATTTTGTTTGTTGGGGTAGTTCGCTTCGGTGTCGGCTTCGTTCCAACCTGCGGGACGGCGCTCATTGTTCAGCAAGCCATGCGTTTTCCCGCCAATTTTTTCTTCAAATAGTTTGGTGTAAATCAGCTGATCTTCATCAAAATAATCGGGTAATGCTGTTTTAGAGATGGGCTCGCCATTGATGGTAAGCGTCTTGTTGATGTAGGCAATTTTGTCGCCTGGTAGTCCTACGACACGCTTGATGTAGTCCAAGCTTGGCTTGGGTGGATAGCGAAACACCATGACATCACCGCGTGCCACCGGGGTGCCATCAGTGAGTTTTTTGTTGATGACGGGAAGCCGAACGCCATAGTGAAATTTGTTCACCAAGATGAGGTCACCAATTTGTAGTGTTGGAATCATCGAGCCAGAAGGAATTTTGAATGGTTCGAATAAAAACGAACGCAGCAAAAACACGATCAAAATGACCGGAAAGAGTCCAGCTGTCCAGTCCAACCACCAAGGTTGATGTTTGGCGACGGCGGTATCGTCGGGATAGCCTGCGCGAGGAGGTGACTCTTCGCGCGCGCGCTTGAAGTACAGTAATTCGGCCAGCCAATATAGACCTGTGACGACAACGGCCATAAAGAGTAAGAGTGCAAAGTTGCCCTCTAGACGGCCTGTGTACCAAGAGCCAATATAGGCCGCAAAGCAGGCCAGCAGGGCGGCAGTAATCACAGACATGATTTTGTTCAGCATAGTTTTTCTCAGAGTCAATTCTTATTGTTAATCATCTACTTGCAGGATGGCAAGGAAGGCTTCTTGCGGCACTTCAACAGAGCCGATTTGCTTCATCCGCTTTTTACCTGCTTTTTGTTTCTCTAGCAGTTTACGCTTTCGCGAGATGTCACCGCCGTAGCATTTAGCCAGCACGTTTTTACGCAGCGCCTTGATGCTTTCTCGCGCAATGATGTTCGCACCAATCGCGGCTTGAATCGCCACGTCAAACATTTGGCGCGAAATAATCTCACGCATTTTGGCAGCTACGGCACGCCCACGGTACGTGGCTTGCGAGCGATGCACGATGATGGACAGTGCATCGACTCGTTCGCTGTTCAAAAGGATATCGACCTTCACCACATC
>JANPAY010000165.1:0-2709 GCA_031430155.1 Comamonadaceae bacterium | reverse complement strand
CTTGTTCCTCGATAGCTCAGTTGGTAGAGCGCCGGACTGTTAATCCGTAGGTCCCTGGTTCGAGCCCAGGTCGAGGAGCCAAAATTGAAAGCCCTGAATGCGAAAGTGTTCAGGGCTTTTTTGTTGTCAGTTATGCTCACGGTATGAACTACGCACAGCTTCTTATTCCTGATTTTTCTTTGATTTTGTGCGGTTATTTGGTGTGTCGCTACACCCAACTCAATCGCACGGTGTGGCAGCAAGTGGATAGCTTGGTCTATTTCTTTTTGTTTCCCGTTCTGCTGTTTCACTCGATTGTGCGCAGGCCGCTCGACTTTGCAGCCTCTAGTCAATTTATCGTGGCAGCGACGTTATTGGTGTTGCTTGCGATTGCCATGAGCTTTGCGCTCGCTTGGCTACCGCGCATGGACAAACGTGAACATGCTGGCGCTGCGCAGGTGGCGTTTCGCTTTAACTCTTACATTGCCTTGGCGGTGAGCGAGCGCCTTGGCAGTGTGCCTGGCTTACAGCTGATGGCGCTGCTCATGGGGGTTTCCGTGCCGCTATGCAACGCGGCGGCTGTCTGGCTCATGGTGCGAAATAGTCATGCGAAAACGCAACCTTTTTGGCGAGTTCTGGCGACCAATCCACTTGTTATTGCGACGGCTAGCGGCTTGCTGGCAAATCTAGCAGGATTTTCGATACCCACATGGGGTGAATTGACGGTCACACGGGTTGGGCAGGCCGCATTGGCGCTAGGCTTGATGGCGGCCGGGGCAGGTATGCAGCTTCAAAAGCTGGGGCAAACCCCCATGCTATCGCTGGGAGTGCTTGGCATACGGCACTTAGTAACACCACTGATTGCTAGTGGGTTAATTCTGTTGTTTGGTTTGAATGGCCTGCAGGCCACAGTCTTATTGGCTTTTAGCGCGATGCCCACCGCATCGAGTGCCTACGTGCTGGCGGCCAGAATGGGCTACAACGGCGGCTATGTGGCAGCGCTGGTCACTATGTCTACGCTGCTTGGTATGGCGAGTCTGCCGTTCGCACTAGGAGTCCTGCTAGTCAAGTGAGACTTTGCGCATCCAGATGTCACGGTACATGACCCAGTCGCCCATGAAGCTATAGAGAGGGCGTTTGAATGATGCGGGTTTATTCTTTTCAAAAAAGAAATGTCCTATCCATGCGCAGCCATACCCAGCCAAAAGACCGTAGGCAAGATAAATGGGTTGGCGAGTCATGATCATCATGATGATGCAGCCTAGCGCCGCTGTCGAACCCACAAAGTGCAGGCGACGGCACATGCGGTTGCTGTGCTCTTGGAGGTAGAGCGGATAAAACTCTGCGAAGGTGCTGGCGGCCTCAATGCGCGAATTCGTGTCCATAGTCGATCTCCTTTATGTGGCTTTGCCAAGTAAGGCGTCTTTGAGTTTCCAATCGGGTGGGTTGGGACCCAGCCAAATGCGAAGCAAAGCATTAAAAAATTCTGGCTCTTTAAAAGGCTCGCCATAAGGCTTGCCTTTGATGCTGATGATCGTTCCCGTTCCTGGTAACCAATCAATCGTAAAAGTATCGCCAGTCTTTAAGTTTTTATAGTCGCTAAACATTTGGCTCATGCGCAGCACGCTAGGAATGACTTTTACAAATTCGGCTTTAGGCATGTTGTCTTCCATACCGCGTGAAAAGAGCTTTCCAAGCTCATTGGCATCAATGTTTCTAAGCATGGTGACGCTCAAGTGCTTGGCGCCAGGCTGTGCAAGCACCTCTTCGGGTGTGGATGCCTTTTTGCCTAGGTATAGCGATGCGACATAAACTTTAAAGATCGCTTTGTAGCGAATGCCCGCGCCATTCAAAACGAGGGGGGTGCCTTTTAAATTGATTGTTTCTTCAACCTTAACGCCAGCCAGCTCGGCTGCTATGGATGTACTAGATAAGCCAAGTAAAAGGATAACGGTCAGTAATTTTTTTAGGTTATTCATGGCCGCATCCTTGTTTTAAACGTTAAACAAAAAATTCATGACATCGCCATCTTTGACAATGTAATCTTTACCCTCAGCGCGCATCTTACCCGCCTCTTTGGCGCCTTGCTCGCCTTTAAACTGAATGAAATCATCAAACGCAATGGTTTGTGCACGGATATAGCCGCGCTCAAAGTCAGTGTGGATCACGCCTGCCGCTTGCGGCCCTGTAGCGCCCACGGCGACTGTCCATGCTCGTACTTCCTTAACACCAGCGGTGAAATAGGTCTGCAGGCCAAGCAGGTTAAAGCCTGCACGAATGAGGCGATCAAGGCCTGGCTCAGTCATGCCCATATCGTCTAAAAAGACTTGCTTGTCTTCATCGGACAACTCAGAGATTTCGGCTTCAATCGCCGCGCAAATCGCCACAACGGGCGCATTTTGCTTGGCTGCGTATTCTTTTAATTTTTCTAGCAATGGATTATTGTTAAAACCCGTATCACTGACATTGCCTACAAACATAGCTGGTTTAGCCGTAATCAAACACAGTGGTTTTAAGAGCACTAAGTCATCATCACTCAGTCCCATTGCTCGTACAGGCGTGGCTTCGTTCAGCTGAGGTGTAATACGCTCCAAAATGGCAGCCATCTTGGCAGCATCTTTATCGCCCGCACGGGATAGTTTTTGAAAGCGATGTAGGGCTTTTTCGACCACGCCCAAATCGGCAAGTGCCAATTCGGTATTAATCACTTCAATGTCCGAGATCGGATCG
>JANPAY010000164.1:0-2262 GCA_031430155.1 Comamonadaceae bacterium | reverse complement strand
ACACAGCAAAAAAATACCAAGAGACTAAGGACGCCAGCCTGATTTGGGAAGGACACAAAGCGGGCCGCGATATTGGTTATTGCCACATCGAGAAGCTGCATAACCTAGAGGCGATTCCTGCCACAGGCTATACGGTGAGCTGCTTCCCACACAAAATACGCGGCGCGTCCGCTGGCTGGACACGCGCCGTCGCCATTTTTGAGGAAGCTTAAATCAGCGCTTAAACGAGCGTCAACG
This sequence comes from Comamonadaceae bacterium, assembly GCA_031430155.1. Taxonomy (GTDB): domain Bacteria; phylum Pseudomonadota; class Gammaproteobacteria; order Burkholderiales; family Burkholderiaceae_C; genus JASGCK01. The sequence continues at coordinate 2,025 of JANPAY010000164.1, read as the reverse complement.
TCACGTCGATGTTGCCGCGCGTCGCATTGGAGTAAGGGCACACGATGTGCGCTTTGTTAATCAAATCCTGTGCGGCAGCGCGATCCATACCAGGCAAGCTGATATTGAGTGCAACTTCGATACCAAAACCGTTCGGGATTTGGCCAATGCCGACTGCGCCGTCAATTTTTGCGTCTGCTGGCAAGGCTACTTTGGCTTGACCTGCGACAAACTTCATGGCGCCCATAAAGCAAGCGCTGTAGCCCGCTGCAAACAGTTGTTCAGGATTTGCAACCGCACCGTTGGCATCGCCTGCGCCGCCCATTTCTTTTGGCACGCCAAGTTTGATGTTCAAAGCGCCGTTGCTGGAGGTAGCGTGACCGTCGCGGCCGCCAGTGGCTGTGGCGTGTGCGGTGTAGATGATTTTTTCGACTGACATGGTATTTCCTTATCTGATGTGGTTAAAAATAATCGCGAATTCAATAACTAAACGTGCGCAGCGATCAAGTTCGCACGTAAAACTTTTATCTGGTGATTCATTCGCCATACATCTGGCAGCTCGCAACCCGACGCTTGGAGCACACAGGCAGGAACGCTTCTGCTTTTGATTTTCAGATCGCGGCCAAGCGCCGTCAAACCGACGATCACTTGGCGCTCGTCCTCAAGACTGCGTGTTCTTGTAATAAATCCCAGTGTTTCGAGCTTTTTTAGCAATGGCGTTAGCGTGCCACTGTCCAAATACAGCATTGCACCAATATCACTCACGCGCTGCGCATCACGCTCCCAGAGCACCAGCATGACCAGATATTGCGGATAGGTCAGCTGAAGCGTTTTGAGCAAGGGCTTGTACACCTTCGTCATTGCGAGCGATGCAGAGTACAGCGCAAAGCATAAATGCTGGTCCAGCGGAATGAATGCTGGAATTGCGGGCGAAATTGCTTTTTTATTGCTCACAATTTTATTGTACACAATTTAAATAATAACTACAAGCGATATTAAAACCCCCAGACTAGCTGGGGGTTTTATTATGCTGCCTTTGGTGCTCTATACAAAGCACAAAGCTTGTTGCCATCAGGGTCGCGCAAATACGCGAGATAGATAGGAGGAGGCCCCGCACGAAAACCAGGAGGGTCTTCGCAAGTCACGCCGCCATTGGCAATGCCTGCTGCATGCCAAGCATCACCCTGCTCGGCCGAGCTAACCGCAAAACCAATCGTGCTGCCGTTGCCGTAAGTCGCGGGTTCGCCATTGATGGGAGTGCTAATGCCAAACGTGCCCACTGGGCTTCGATAAAAATACCGGTTCTTGTTGGCCATGCCAGGCGCAATGCCAAGCGTACCCAAGAGCGCATCGTAGAATTTTTTGGAGGCCTCTAAATTGCTGACCCCAACCATGACGTGACTAAACATTTTTGATTCCTCGCTTACCCAGTTCAATTTTGGCAATCGCGTTACGGTGCACTTCATCTGGGCCATCGGCTAGGCGAAGTGTGCGCTGGTGGGCATACGCAAGAGCCAGCCAGAAATCTTGCGTAACCCCTGCACCGCCGTGAGCTTGAATCGCCCAGTCGATGATTTTGGTCGACATATTCGGCGCTACAACCTTAATCATGGCAATTTCAGCTTGAGCCGCTTTATTACCAGCCACGTCCATCATGCGTGAAGCATTTAAAGTGAGCAAACGTGCTTGGTCAATCATGCAGCGTGATTCGGCAATACGCTCGCGCCACACACCTTGCTCGGAGATTTTTTTGCCAAAAGCTGTGCGCGCGAGCAAACGATCGCACATCATCTCTAGCGCTCGCTCGGCAGCCCCAATAGAGCGCATGCAGTGGTGGATACGCCCAGGGCCAAGGCGACCTTGCGCAATTTCAAAACCTCGCCCTTCGCCTAATAAGATATTGCTCGCAGGTACGCGGACGTTCTCCAGCAGAATTTCCATATGCCCGTGCGGCGCGTCGTCGTAGCCAAAGACCATTTGATGGCGCAGCACCGTCACGCCCTTGGTATCACGTGGCACCAAAACCATGGACTGCTGCGAATGACG
>JANPAY010000163.1:0-1555 GCA_031430155.1 Comamonadaceae bacterium | reverse complement strand
CCCTCTAGCCCCAAGTTTTTATGAAACGGCTCTAGGCGGCTTGCCAGTTCATGGCCACTGAGCGAACGCGCATCCAGCGGATCCATGATGACCTGCCCTTGCGGCAACGCAATCTTGATGAGGAAGTGCCCAGGAAAGTTAATACCACTGGCCTTAACACCAATACTGGCAGCCAGCTCTAACCAGACAATCGCTAACGTAATAGGCAAGCCTTTGCGGGTTTTGAGCACCGCATTTAAATAACTGTTATCGGGTGCGTAGTAGTCGTTAACGTTGCCTGCAAAACCCATTTCCATAAAGAAAAATCGGTTCAAAATGTGCAGGCGTTGCAGTGGCGGCGCATCGACGGGGAGCTTGCGCTTAAGTTTGGCCGCCATTTGGTCCACGCTGTCCAGCACTTGTTGCACATCGAGATCTTCGTACTCATCCTGCGCCACGGCGATAGCGGCTTCTAACAGCGGAAAATTCTCATCGCTTTGCACCAAGAGCGCAAAGTAGTCCAGCGGTGTGGAAGGGGCTGTGAGTTGCGAGAGATTGAGCATGAAAAATTAACTGTCCTTTGTTTTAAGCAGCGCTTTGAAATTCAAACCCATGAGTGCAAGCATAGCAAAATATGCCGAGCTACTGGCTGCAATGATGCCAAAAAGCGACAAAACCCGCTGCCAAGCTCCGTACGGCATGGCTCGCCACTCTAGCCATGGCAAGTTGTTAGATGCCCAAAAAAGCGTCATACCCAGTACGGCACTTGCGATGGCAACCTTTCCCATCAGCTTGCCCCAACCCGCCAGTGGCTGATAGACCTTACTACGCATCAAGCCCAACAAGAGCCACAGCGCGTTAACCAGCGCCCCCACACCAATCGACAGCGCCAGACCTGCGTGGGCAAACATTGGTACAAAAATGAGATTCAGCAACTGCGTGATCACAAGCACCACCACGGCAATCTTGACGGGTGTTTTGATATTCTGACTGGCGTAATAACCAGGCGCTAGCACCTTAATCGCCACGAGGCCAAGCAGCCCCACCCCATAGCTGGCAAGGGCTAGCGATGTTTGCTGCACATCCACTTGGGTAAATGCGCCGTAGTGGTACAGCGAGGCAACCAATGGTTTAGCGAACACGCCTAGCGCTACGGCGCACGGCACGGCCAGCACGACCACCAAACGCAAGCCCCAATCGAGCAAACGGCTGTACGCAAGTGTGTCATTTTTGGCATTGGCGGCGGAGAGTGCTGGAATCAAAACAACGCCCAAAGCCACGCCCAGCATGGCGGTTGGAAACTCCATTAGCCGATCTGCGTAGCCAAGCCAGCTCACGCTGCCCACCGACAAGTGCGAGGCAATTTGCGTATTGATGAGCAGCGAAATTTGCGCCACGCTCACACCCAAGAGCGCAGGCAGCATCAAACTCAAAATATTTTGCGTGCCCGCGTCGCGCCATGCAGCGCGAATATCCACCCAGCGCCAAGCCACACTGGCTGTGCCTTGCAGGGCATTGATCTTGCGCACTGCCCATAACTGAACGCCTAGCTGCATCACACCGCCCAGCATCTCGC
>JANPAY010000162.1:0-3261 GCA_031430155.1 Comamonadaceae bacterium | reverse complement strand
GGGGCTGACCAAATGCGTGCGTCCTCCTGCACCTTGGCGTCCTTCAAAGTTGCGGTTGCTGGTCGATGCGCAGCGCTCTTCGGGCTCTAGTTTGTCGGCGTTCATGGCTAAGCACATCGAGCAGCCCGGTTCGCGCCATTCAAAACCAGCTGCTTTAAAAATCTCGTGCAAACCTTCACGCTCGGCTTGTGCTTTGACTAAGCCTGAGCCTGGAACGACCAAGGCTAGGCGGACATTCTTCGCTACTTTTTGCCCGAGCTTTTTCACAATACTTGCAGCTTCGCGCATGTCTTCGATGCGGCTGTTGGTACAGCTGCCAATAAAGACCTTGTCAATGCTGATGTCGTTCATGGCCTTGCCAGGCTGCAAACCCATATAGGACAAGGCTCGCTCGATCGCGGCGCGCTTGGAGTCGTCGCGCTCTTTGTCGGGATCTGGCACATTGCCATCAATACCCAAAACCATTTCAGGTGAGTTACCCCAAGTGACTTGCGGCACGATCTGGGTTGCGTCTAAATCGACGGTGGCATCAAACGTTGCGCCTACGTCCGAGCGCAGCGTGCGCCAATAGGCAGCAGCTTGGTCGAACACCACGCCTGTGGGTGCCATTGGGCGACCGCGAACATAGTCAATGGTTTTGTCGTCTACGGCAACGAGGCCAGCCCGTGCGCCCGCTTCAATTGCCATATTGCAGACCGTCATACGGCCTTCCATCGAGAGGCTTCGGATGGCGCTCCCTGCAAACTCAATCGTGTAGCCCGTGCCGCCTGCCGTACCAATTTTTCCAATGATGGCCAGCACGATGTCTTTGGCTGTCACGCCAGGCTGGACTTGGCCTTCGACGCGAATCAGCATGTTTTTTTGCTTTTTTTGCAGCAGTGTTTGGGTTGCCATCACGTGTTCAACTTCACTGGTGCCAATGCCGTGCGCTAATGCCCCAAAAGCCCCGTGCGTGCTGGTGTGGGAGTCACCGCAGACCACGGTCATGCCGGGCAAGGTGGCGCCTTGCTCGGGGCCCATCACGTGAACGATACCTTGTTGTTTATTCAAATACGGAAAGTACGCCGCTGCGCCAAATTCTTTGATGTTGGCGTCCAGCGTGGTGATTTGCTCTTTACTCACCAAGTCGGTAATGCCGTCGTAGCCTTGCTCCCAATTGGTGGTGGGCGTGTTGTGGTCGGCAGTCGCGACGATCGAGTTCACGCGCCAAACTTTGCGACCTGCCTCACGTAAGCCCTCAAAAGCTTGCGGGCTAGTGACTTCGTGGACCAAGTGGCGATCAATATAGAGAACGGCTGTACCGTCATCTTCAGTATGGACGACGTGTTCGTCCCAAATTTTGTCGTAAAGCGTGCGATTCATGAAACAGAGAGACGAAATATTTAAACGCGAACAGCTTTCAATTTATGGGAAAAACCGCTGAGTGCGGCAATGCCGCTAGCTTCTGCGCGTTGGCACCACAGCTGCAAATCTCGTGCGAGTTGCTCGCGGCTTTGATTGGTGGATATCCAAACCTGACGCAATTCTTCGCGCATGGTGACCATTTTGTCGAGGACGGGATGCGCGCTTCTTGCGGCTTGCAAATCAGCATGTGCGGTCGCTGGGACTTGGTCGGCATCGCGGTGCAACCAACGCCTGGCGGTCTTCAATACGGATAGATCAGAGCCTTTGGCTTTGAGCGTTGCCATCTCAAGTTTGCAAGCGGCTTTGACATCTTGTGCGTAGTGCGCCATCACTTGATAGCGGTGGGCAATGATGGCTTCTAGTGTTTTTTCGTCCGCCACGGGCTGCACTTCGCCCATCGTCATGACCGGCACGGTTTTTTTGGCTTTGGCCAAACCAAATGTTTCTAAGATACGGATGTACATCCAGCCAATGTCGAACTCGTAAGACTTGACCGAGAACTTAGCCGATGTCGGGTAGGTGTGGTGATTGTTGTGCAACTCTTCGCCGCCAATCAAGATGCCCCAAGGTGTGAGATTACGGCTTGCGTCTGGGGCTTCAAAGTTGCGATAACCCCAAAAATGAGCCAATCCGTTAATCACGCCAGCGGCTGTAAATGGAATCCAAGCGGTTTGAACGGCCCAAACGGCGAGACCTGCCGAACCAAACAAAAGTAGGTCAATTACCATTAATAGCGCCACGCCTTTTGCGCTGTGTTTGGCATAGACATTGCGCTCAATCCAATCATTTGGCGTACCTTGACCATATTTGGCTAGCGTTTCAGCGTTGCGGCTTTCGATACGGTAGAGTTCAGAACCGCGCCAGAGCACTTCATCAATTCCGCGGGTTTGCGGGCTGTGTGGGTCGTCATGCGTTTCGCATTTGGCGTGATGCTTGCGATGGATGGATGTCCACTCTTTGGTCACCATACCCGTATTGAGCCAAAGCCAAAAACGGAAGAAGTGCGAGACGACGGGGCTGAGCTCCAGCGCTCGGTGCGCTTGGACGCGGTGCAGATACAGCGTGACAGCCGCAATGGTGATGTGCGTGGTTGCCAGCGTGAACAGAATGATCTGCCACCAAGTGAAATTGAGTAATCCGTTAGCTGCCCATGAGAGCAGAAATTCCAGCGAAGACATAAATGTCATATTGAACCTAAAAAACGAAGATGCTGCATTTTAAAGGTTATTTGCGTTGCCAAATGGCGGCAAAAAACCCATCCGTCTGATGCAGATGAGGCCATAGTCGTAAATAGCCAGCGCGACAGAGTGATTCGCTGTTCGGAATACCCAAAACCGTCAAAACTGATTCTGCGGCCAAGAGGGTGAAATCTGGGTTCGCAGCTGCAAAGGCTTCGGCAATACGCTCGTTTTCCTCTGGGAGTACGCTGCATGTCGCATAAACCAAGCGACCACCTGATTTAACCAATCTGGACGCGCTTTGCAGAATGTTGGTTTGTTTAACAGTCAACTCGGCAATGGCGGTTTGCTTTTGACGCCACTTCAAATCAGGATTGCGGCGCAGGGTTCCGAGACCCGAGCAGGGCGCATCAACCAACACTCGGTCCATCTTGCCTGCGAGGCGTTTGATGCGCTCGTCGCGCTCGTGAGCAATGGCGACGGGGTGAATGTTGGATAAGCCGCTACGTGCCAAACGCGGCTTGAGCGCTGCCAAGCGGTGCGCCGACACGTCAAAGGCATAAAGCCGCCCCGTGCTGCGCATGGCAGCGCCAAGGCCTAGCGTCTTGCCACCAGCGCCCGCGCAAAAGTCTGCCACCATTTCGCCGCGTTTGGCATCGACTAAGAGTGTGAGTAGCTG
>JANPAY010000161.1:0-2920 GCA_031430155.1 Comamonadaceae bacterium | reverse complement strand
CCCTTGCTGGATGTGGTCTGCGTGGTCGATTGTTTGGAGAGCACGCAAATTGCACGTGTCATGGCGCGCAGCCAAATGCTAGAACCACAAGTGAGATCCATCATGGCGAATCAAGCCAGTCGTGCTGCCAGATGCGCGATTGCCGATATCGTTATTCACAATGAAGGGCTTACATTTGAAGCTCTTGGGCAGACAGTCGCCCGTGTCTTTGCAAAGCTGTAATAATCGACCCGTGATTTTTTACGAACATCCTTTTAACGAGCGCATCCGAACGTACTTACGTTTGGAACATTTATATGCCCGTATGGATGCGCTGGCAGGCCGCGATTCCCCCGTGGATCACCACTATGCGCTGTCTACTTTATTTGAGATCATGGACATTGCGGGTCGCGCTGAGCTGAAGACCGATGTGCTTAAAGATCTTGATAAGCAAAAAAATGCGCTGCTGCCGTACCGTGGTAACCCAGCCATAGACGAGGCGGCACTGAATCATGTGATCGCCGAGCTAGACCAATCTTTTGCCGCCTTAAGTCAAACGCCTGGCCGCGTTGGTGGGTTGTTGGGTGAAAACGATTGGCTAATGTCGGTGCGCAGTCGCGCCAGTATTCCAGGCGGCACGTGCTCGTTTGATTTGCCCTCTTACTACGCGTGGCAGCACTTGGCAGCGTCTGCGCGCCAACAAGACTTGAAGCCCTGGATAGAAGCTGTGCAGCCGATGCACACCGCTGTAACGCTGCTCATGCGTTTGGTGCGCGAGTCAGGTGGTGCGCAAAAAATGGTCGCGACGACAGGGCACTTTCAGCAGTATGTGCAGCAAGGCAAGCCGTATCAGTTGGTGCGTATCCAGCTAGACGAGGGTCTTGGTGTCGTGCCCGAGATGTCGGTCAATCGGCTCTTGGTGACGGCAAGATTTGTTAAGTTTTCAGTCACCGAGCGAGCACTACAAACGCCTAACGACATTTCGTTTGAACTGACACTTTGTCATTGATGTTTGTCGGTTGCCTCTAGTAGCCAGCCCAATACGGGCAAGGCCCCCGGCAAGATGGGGGCGATAACGGGCGGCAATGTCACCCACTCAAATGTTTGACCTTCATGCATGGTCAGCTCACCACTCCACTGACTGACTTTGCAAAAATGGAGCTTCACCAAAGCATGCGGATAGTCCACCATTTGTGAGCGCCAAACCATGGTGTGCGCCGCGCTAATTGTGATGCCAATTTCTTCGATCAGTTCGCGGCGTAGTGCTTGCACCACTGTCTCACCCGCTTCTAGCTTGCCGCCCGGAAACTCCCAATACCCTGCATAGACCTTGCCTTCGGGGCGGGTCGTCATCAGGTAGCGACCTGCCGTGTCCACTAAAACGCCGACGGCAACTTCTGTTATTTTTCTATTGCCCTCGCGCGCAAGCGCGGCATCAGCGGTGATTACCGACATAGTCTTTGGCAAACTGATACGCCACGCGACCAGAGCGCGAGCCGCGTTCCAGCGCCCACACCAGCGCATGCGGACGTGCTGTGGCGAATTCATTGGCAGGTATGCCCAAATGCGCCAGCCATTGATTCGCAATCGTGAGGTACTCGTCCTGCGTGAAGGGATAAAAACTCACCCACAATCCAAAACGTTCGGATAGCGAAATCTTCTCTTCTACGCCCTCACCGGGATGCACTTCGCCATCGTCCGTGTGCGTGTACGTGAGGTTTTCTTTCATGTACTCAGGCAGTAGATGGCGGCGATTGCTGGTCGCGTAAATCAGCACATTAGGTGTAGATGCGGCCACCGATCCATCGAGAACTGACTTGAGCGCCTTGTAGCTAGACTCGCCATCTTCAAAGCTCAAGTCATCACAAAACACAATAAATTTTTCAGGACGATTCGCGGTGATATCGACGATGTCAGATAAATCGACGAGGTCTGCCTTATCCACCTCAATCAGCCGCAAACCCTTATCAGTAAAGGCGTTCAGGCATGCTTTGATGAGGGAAGACTTGCCCGTGCCGCGTGCACCTGTGAGCAGGACGTTGTTGGCGGGCAAGTCATTGACGAAGTGCTCGGTGTTGCGAGCGATCTTTTCTTTTTGAACGTCGATTTCTTTTAAATCATCGAGGACGAGCTTGGCAATGTGTTGCACGGGCTCCAGGGATCCATGCCCTGATGCACGCTTGCGATAACGCCACGCCACAGCAGCGCTCCAGTCGGGTGCTTGCAGGGGTTGAGGCAGAGCTGCCCCAAGCTTTTCTGTCAAAGTCTCAATACTGAGGACTAAGCGTTCAATGAGTTGTTCGGTGTTATTCATGATTCTTAAAAGTTACGATCTGTAGTCTGCATTAATCGTGACGTACTCATGCGACAAATCGCAAGTCCATACGGTGTCAGTGACCGTGCCGCGCCCAAGGTTCACACGCACGGTAATTTCAGCTTGCTTCATGACGCGCTGCCCATCAGCCTCCATGTAGTCGGGGTTGCGCCCACCGTTTTTAGCCACGCAGACATCGTCCAAATACAAATCAATTTTGTTTTGATCGAGGTCTGTAATGCCCGCGTAGCCCACGGCTGCCAAGATGCGCCCAAGATTAGGGTCGCTGGCAAAGAACGCCGTTTTAACGAGTGGCGAGTGCGCAATTGCGTAGCCCGCTTTCAAGCATTCTTCCGTTGTTTTACCACCCGCAATTGTCACTGTGATGAACTTGGTGGCGCCTTCACCGTCGCGCACAATAGAGTGAGCCAAATGCTGCGCAACTTCCAAAAGCGCACTCTTGAAAGCCATAGCGGACGTGGCTTGCAGAGCAGTAATGCGTGGCATGAGGCTTGCGCAGCTGGCCATGACCATGAATGAATCGTTGGTCGAGGTGTCGCCGTCCACGCTGATGCGGTTGAAGGATTGATTGGCAATATCCGAAGCCATGGCTTGCAATACATCGGC
>JANPAY010000160.1:0-6538 GCA_031430155.1 Comamonadaceae bacterium | reverse complement strand
CGGGCACATTAGCCGCAAAAAATCCACCCGAAGTGCTAGTGGATTGCGGTGGCGTGGGCTACGAAGTGCTCGTGCCCATGAGCACCTTCTACAACCTGCCTGCGCTTGGGCAGACGGTTGCGCTGCTCACGCACCTCATCGTGCGAGAAGACGCGCATCTGCTCTACGGTTTTGCAACAAATGAGGAACGCGCTGGCTTCAAGCAGTTAGTCAAAATTTCTGGTGTGGGACCACGCACGGCGCTGTCGATTCTCTCTGGCATGAGTGTTGCCGACATCGCGCAATCGGTCGCCAAGCAAGATGCAGCAAGGCTGACCAAGATTCCAGGTATCGGCAAAAAGACGGCGGAACGCTTGCTCTTAGAGCTCAAAGGCAAGTTAGGCGATGCACTGACGACAGGCGGCGTGAGCGTGGCGAACGATAGCCAAAGCGACATCTTGCAGGCGCTGGTAGCGCTGGGATACTCCGAACGCGATGCGGGGCTGGCGCTGAAAGCGCTGCCTGCGGACGTGGGGGTTAGTGAGGGGATTAAGTTGTCTTTGAAGGCGCTGGCGAAGTGAGCTTTCCTCTATTCTTCTTTCAAATTATCCAACAAGCTGTTGGACAATTGGTTTTTCATTCGATCTCATTTTTGCGAGAACACTATGGCCATACTTGAAGGTATTCAGATTAAAAACTTTCGAGCGTTGAAAGACGTGACTTTAGGGAAGACCATCTATGAGTCTAAAAACGATGCCCTCCCACGATTGGTGACGGTAATAGGTGCGAACGGGGTAGGTAAATCAAGCTTACTGGATGCGCTCGGATTTTTAGGTGACTGTCTAAAAGAGGGCGTGGAAGCTGCTTGTGATAAACAAAATCGACATGGCTTTGAGCGTTTACGTACACAAGGGAGCACAGAGCCAATAGAGTTTGAAGTTCGCTACCGTGAAAGCCATAACTCTCGTCCAATCAATTACACCCTACATATCAATTGTGATGAATACGGAAGACCTCTTGTATCTCACGAAAGACTACGACAAAGGCGGAAAGGTCAAAGCAGTGGGCAACCTTTTCCGTTTGTAAACATCACTGATGGACGAGGTGATATTTGGGCAGGTGAATCCAATGAAACAAATGAGGGCAATGAAAAAATCTCTGTTGCAATGCGAGACCGGCAAGTGTTGGCGATTTCGACATACGGAACATTAGCAGATCATCCGAGGATCAGTAAGTTTCGCGATTTTTTAAGTCGCTGGACACTTTCCTACTTCGTCCCTCAACTAGCCCGCGAACCATCAATGTCTGGTGCTGAGCCACATTTGGACAAAGAAGGGCGCAATCTAGCCAAATATCTACAGTTCATAGAGCGTAGCAAGCCAGATGAATTTCGAGAGATGCTAGTTCGTATTGCCCAAAAAATCCCTGGCGTGATAAAAATTGAGCCCCACATTGCAGTTAATCGACAGTTATTTTTAGAGTTCTATTGCAGCGGTTACAAAGATCCATTCTTTTCTGAAGACATGTCCGACGGAACACTAAAAATGTTGGCCTACATGCTGCTGATGGAAGATCCAGATCCTCCTCCATTTTTGGGAATTGAAGAGCCAGAAAATGGCCTTCACCACCAGCTGCTTGAAGCACTTGCGCAAGAGTTTAAAAACTTTGCAAGTCAAGGGCGTGGACCGCAAGTATTGGTAACAACACACTCTCCGAATTTTGTTGATGCGCTGGCACCATCTGAGGTCTGGATTTTGGATAAAGACACCCACGGTTTTTCAACTCTCACGCGGGCAGCCGACATCCCCTCTGTGAATGAGTTATTTAATGAGGGACTGCCTCTAGGAAGCCTTTGGTACAGCAATCATTTTGGAGGAGTAGGAAGTCCATGAAGACGACGGAAACTCTACATGTGCCTCCAGTTGCTTTTTTACTAGAAGGTTATTCTGATACGCCAATTGTTCGCGAAATAATGAAACAACGCTTTCATAAGCAAGAATCAATAGATTTTTCACTCCATCATCATCGTGGAAAGGGAACGCTTCCAATAAACCCACGCGCACCTTGTAACTCACGAGAGTTACGACTTTTGGGACGGCTTCCTGCAACTTTACGTGGTATGGCAAAAGAGCGAAAACTTGTCATTGTTCTCGTTGATCTTGATCGTGGCAACAAGTTAACAGAACTTAATGCGTTCAAAGAAATGATTGAGTTGATGCAAGGTCAGCCCTTACCACCGACGGTTCTATTTTGTTTTGCCATAGAAGAAATTGAGAGTTGGTTTATTGCCGATTTTCGTGCCGTTGGTAAAGCGTACGAAAAAGGCGTCGATCTGCGTATCTTGCGAAAAATAGGCCCCGATGAAATCTGTGACGCTGCTGAAAAATTGGGTGAGGCACTCGGACACAAAAATCCTCAGTTGATCACTGGCGCACTAAAAGCGGAATGGGCTTCCAAAATCTCTCGTCATTTAAATTTTCAAAAACCAGTATCACCCAGTCTTCGCCGCTTTATTCGTCAACTCGTGGTTCAAAAGCTATAACAAACCATGACCATCACCTCCGACAACTTCGCCCCTGCGCCCGAACCTAGCAACCGTGTCATTTCTGCCTCGGCCGCCAGCCCGCAGGAAGAAGCGATTGAACGCGCCTTGCGTCCCAAGTTGCTGGACGACTACGTCGGGCAAGTCAAAATCCGCGAGCAACTTGAGATTTTTATTGGTGCGGCTAAAAAGCGCTCGGAAGCACTGGATCACGTATTGCTGTTTGGCCCGCCTGGGCTTGGCAAGACGACGCTCTCGCACATCGTGGCGCATGAGCTGGGCGTGAACTTGCGGCAGACATCTGGGCCTGTACTGGAAAAGCCGAAGGACTTGGCGGCACTTTTGACCAATCTTGAGAAAAACGACGTTTTGTTTATTGATGAAATCCATCGCCTCTCTCCTGTGGTCGAGGAGATTTTATATCCCGCGCTAGAGGATTACCAAATTGACATCATGATTGGCGAAGGGCCTTCGGCGCGGTCGATCAAGCTGGATTTGCAGCCCTTCACACTGGTGGGCGCGACCACGCGGGCGGGCATGCTGACGAACCCGCTGCGCGACCGTTTTGGCATTGTGATGCGGCTGGAGTTTTATACCGCCGAGGAGCTAGCCCGCATCGTGATGCGAAGCGCGGGATTGCTGCAAACCACGATTGACCCTGAAGCGGGGTTCGAAATCGCACGGCGCTCGCGCGGGACACCGCGTATTGCGAACAGGCTACTTCGCCGCGTGCGCGACTACGCGGACGTGAAGGGCAATGGGCACATCACCAAGGTCATGGCGGAGGCTGCGCTCGTCATGCTGGACGTGGACTTGGTCGGCTTTGACGTGATGGATAGAAAGGTGCTGGAAGCGGTGATCTTTAAGTTTGATGGCGGTCCTGTGGGGCTGGACAACATTGCCGCCAGCATTGGCGAAGAGCGCGAGACGATTGAAGATGTGATTGAGCCGTACCTCATCCAGCAAGGGTTTTTACAGCGCACGCCGCGTGGGCGCATCGCTACGCTGGCGGCGTTTCGGCATTTGGGCGTGACGCCGCCCACGACTCACTTGAATGGACAGCTTGATGTCTGAACGAAAAATTTATTTAATCCGTCACGGTCAAGCGTCGCTGGGCGCAGCGGATTACGACAACCTGAGTCCATTGGGTGAGCGGCAAGCCGTGCGTTTGGGTGAGTATTTCGCCGCACGTGGCATTACGTTTGATGCGGTTTATGGCGGCACGCTGCGCCGCCATGCGCAGACGTACAAGAGCATTCAAAGCGGCATGGCAAAAAATTCGACATCTATGCAAGCCACGCCCGATATGGCTTTGCGGCCAGGTCTAAATGAATACGACTCCGAAGCCGTCATTGGCGCAATCCTCAGTCCTGAGCAAATCGCAGCGATGAAGTCCCCCACGTCTGGGGAAGGCTACAAACAACACTTTGCGATGCTACGCAAAGGCATTGCGAGTTGGATGCGCGGTGAGTCACAGCCCGCAGGCATGACGACGTATGCCCAATTTGCCGCTGGCGTGATGGCGGTTTTGGATGAGGTGCGTGCATCAACCGCAAAGTCTGTGTTAATTTCATCTAGCGGCGGCCCGCTATCTAGCGCCGTTGCGCAGGTACTAGGGCTTAGTCATGAAGCGGGCATTGAACTCAATATGCGGATGCGCAATACCGCCGTGAGCGAGCTCTTGGTGATGCCTAAACGCTGCGTGCTGCTCACCTTTAATACGCTGCCGCACCTTGATGATGATGTCGGTCGCGCCATGCAGACTTATGCCTAAGTTATTGGCTGCCGCGCTTGCCATTTGCCTTGCAGGCCATGTGTGGCTTGGCTTCGCGCTGGGACTGTCGGTGGATGAAGCGCACTATGCGCTCTATGCTTTGCATCCTGCGCTGTCGTATTTTGACCATCCGCCGCTGGTGGGATGGGTGCAAATGCCGTTTGTTTTTTTGGGTGGCTTTGATTGGCTGATGCGAGTGGTGCCGTTTGTTTTGTGGGGATTGACGGCTTATTTGTTATTTCTATTTCCCACTCTCACCCCCCCGCCCCTCTCCCGCCCTGTGGACGGAAGAGGGGGGCTTGATTTTGTTTCCGCTAAAGAAGCTGCGACCTACAAATTCGTCCTTGTTGGTTTGTTTCTTCTTAGTCCTGTGCACCAATTGCTGGGGTTGGCACTCGTGCCAGATTCGCTGCTCTTGCCGCTTTTGCTTTGGGTCATGATTTTGACTTGGCGGTTGTCTAGCGATATCTCTTGCAGGGCTTACTGGATATGGCTTGGCTTGGCGCTTGGGTTTGTTGGATTGTCGAAGTACACGGGCGTATTCTTGGCGATGGGTGCTGCGATTGTTTTGTTTGCATCGCATGGCTTGGCACTGCTCAAGGTGCGTGGTTTGTGGTTTGCTGCTTTGATTGCGGCAGTTTTGGTGTCGCCCGTTTTTATTTGGAACGCGCAGCATGAGTGGGCATCGTTTGCTTACCAGTTTTCTCATGCTGACGGTGGAACAAACAGCTGGGAGGCCAAGCGGGTCTTGACTTACAGCTTGATTCAGTTGCTGGCGTATGGCACGCTGCCGCTGGTTGGCTTGGTTGTTTTTTGCTTGAAGCTGCGCCAAGCGCATCCTGCTTTGATGCGGCTTTGCCTAGCGTTTAGCGTGCCTCCACTTTTGCTCACGCTGTACTTCTCTGGCAAGGGCGCGGCGTTGCCGCATTGGACGGCTGCCGCTTGGATGGCTTTGTTGCCGCTGTGCGCCTTGGGCGTGCAGCATGCGTGGCAAAGCGGCTCGGGATATGCCCGCCAAGCCACACGGGTATTGATCTTGGGGCTAGGCGGCTTGCAAGCCTTGTCTATCGTGGCTTTGGCTTTAGCGATGGGAACGGGTGGGCATTGGGAAGGCCGTGCGATGGCGGGTTCTATTGCGGTGGAGACGGGCAATCCGTTTGCCGATTTGCACGACTGGCAGGCTGCTGCCAAACAAGCTGGAGCATTACAGGCCGAGCACCATGCTGCTGCTCTTGCCGTCAGCAACTGGACGCTGGCCAGCCGCTTGGCTTGGTACTCGCGCCCCGCTAAGGTGTGGGCGCTAGACGGCAAAAACAAACAGTTCGATATATGGTTTAGCGGACTGGAATACGGACAATCTTTTATATGGGTGGACTGGTCGCAGATGCGGCAACTGCGTCCTGTTGGCTGTAGTAAGCTAGGGGGCACTGCTGGCACGTATACGGGTGCACACTCTAGTTTTGATTTTTACTTTTGTGGTCGTGTATGACTGTCGTTTGGAACCAATCCCTCTTTCTTTGGCTCAACGCCGCCTGCACGGTACTGCCCGATTGGCTGTGGGCTTGCCTCACCATCACAGGGCATACCAGCATCGCATTCGCGCTGCTCGGTCTGCTGCTCTTGCCGCAAATCAAGCGAGCGGACGTCATCACTGGGCTTTTTGTGGCGGCCATTTTGGGGGGGCTTGTCAGCACCGTAGTGAAGGAGTCATTCCAAATTCTGCGCCCGCCTGCTGTACTTGCACCTGAGCAATTTCATCTGATTGGCCACAAATTAGATTTGGTCAGCTTTCCATCAGGACACACGCTCACAGCGTTTGGGGTCGCCACGTTGCTGATCTTGGGGCTGCAACTGCGCGGCTGGCGGCTAGCTTGCGTTCTTGCTTTGGCGTGTTTGATTGGCCTCTCGCGCATCGCAGTGGGTGCGCATTGGCCGCTCGATGTGCTGGGCGGCGCGGTGCTCGGCAGCCTCTGCGGCTGGGGCGGCTGGCAAGTTGCACAATGGCTACATTCGAAGCACTGGACGCAAACTGTCATCTACTCGTCATGCCAAGCGGGTATCATTTTGCTGGTGAGCGCCAGTCTTTTTGCAACGCCTATGGGCTATCCAGATGCCGTTATCTGGCAAATGCTGGCTGCAACACTCGGTATCGTTATTTCTCTTTATTCGCTTCTTTTGTTGTTAAAATCAACTAAATTGTCTTTAAAAGGTTAAATCATGGCAACTCCAATGCTGTATCCCGA
>JANPAY010000159.1:0-10563 GCA_031430155.1 Comamonadaceae bacterium | reverse complement strand
GTCTTTTGCGCTTGCTTTTTGCGCGTCACCCAGTTTGGAGACGAAATCTTTGGTGCCCGACTTGGCAATCGTCCCAAGATGAGCAATCGCCTCGTCAGCCGTCATGCCAATGCCGTTGTCCGAAATCGTGATCGTACGAGCGGCTTTATCAAACGAGACGCGGACTTCCAAGTCGGACTTGCCTTCAAACAAAGCGTCGTTGTTCAGCCCTTCAAAACGCAGCTTGTCGCAAGCGTCAGATGCATTCGAGATCAACTCGCGCAGAAAAATTTCTTTGTTGGAGTACAGCGAGTGCGTGACAAGGTGCAAGAGTTGCGCGACTTCGGCTTGGAAGGAATGTTTGGTTGTCATTGGGTAAAAGTCCTTTAAAATAAGACTTCTAATTTATGGATTTATTTCTGGATTTCAAGGCCCTGGCAGAAATCCATTTCTGCAAGCATTCACATTAGGCGATGAGTTTGAATGCTCGCGTAAATATGTCGTGCTCGCCAAAGTTCCCAGACTTCAGCAAGATGTGAACAGGTTTTGGTGCGCAACCCGTCATGGCGTGGCACCAAGGTACGCCAGGCGCAACTTGCATGCCTATTTGCATACGGGTGACACCAAGCGCTTGTACGCAAGCGCCGGAAGTTTCTCCGCCTGCCACAATCAGCTGTCCCACACCACGCTCAACCAAACCTTTAGCAATACTAGATAAGGCCTGCTCCACCCTATCACCCGCCGCTTGCGCACCTAATTGCGTCTGCACTGCCTTTAAGGACGTCGTGTCTGCCGTCGAGTAAATCAAAACTGGTTTTTGACCCAAGCGCGGTGCGGCCCAGTCCAGCGCTTGCTGCACCACTTCAACGCCCGCCATTAGCTGGATGGGGTCAATCGCAAAAGCGGGCAATCCAGCCTCAATAAAATGTTGGACTTGCGCATTGGTAGCCACCGAACAACTACCAGAAACAATCGCGGTTGCGCCCAGAGCGGCGGGCAGTGTGCTGGCAGCGTTTGAGGGTTTGATAGAAAAATTGGCAGGCAAACCGATGGCAAGGCCTGATCCCGCAGTCAAAAGCGGTAGCGAGGCAAAGGCGCGCCCTAGCGTCACAAGATCGTTGTTAGACACGGCATCCAAAATTGCAATGGAAATGCCTTGTGTTTTAAGTTGGAGGACGTGCTCAAGGATGGCAGCCTCACCCTTGGCAATCACCGCATGGCCCAGCAACCCCACCTTTTTGCAGCACTGCGCTTGCAGAATGTGCACTAAATTTGAATCGCGCATCGGTGTTAACGGGTGGTTACGCATACCGGAATCGGCTAGCAACGTATCGCCCACAAAAAGATGCCCCTTAAATACCGTGCGCTGATTGTCAGGAAAAGCCGGGGTTGCCACGGTGAAGTCTGTACCTAGCGCATCCATTAATGCCTCGGTCACAGGACCAATATTGCCCCGTGCCTCTCCCGTGTAAACACTGTCAAAAGTTGAGCAGTACTTGAAGTAAATTTGCTGAGCACCTTGCGCTTGTAGCCAACGCAAAGCCTCAAGTGACTGCGCGACAGCCTGAGCAGCAGGCAGGGTGCGTGACTTCAGCGCCACAATGACAGCATCCGCTTCTAATAATTCGACGTCAGTAGGTACGCCGATAGTTTGTACAACACGCATGCCAGCCCGAACCAAATTGTTGGCAAGATCCGTAGCGCCGGTAAAGTCGTCTGCAATGCAGCCTAGTTTTAGTGCGGACTTGGCAGCTAATTTATAGTCTGAAGGTATCATTTTTATACTGAGGCTTATGTTGCTTGAATGCGTGAAAAAATCTGAATCTGCTTATCGATCACCCAAGGAGCAGTAAGCGCATTGAACGCTAAAAAATGCGCTGTCTTCAAATGCTCGGCAAAATCGTTTTGAGTCGCATAGACCTCGTATAAGAAGATCGTATGCGAGCCAGGATCACCTTCGCAAACATCGAATTGATGACAACCAAGCTCAGATTCAAGCGAAGTTTGTGCATTGCTGTACATGGCATTTTTGAAAGCCAGCCAGTGCTCTCTTTGGATAGTGAACAAAACAGTGACAACGTACATCGCTTACCCCATCGAAGCTATCAACTTAGGCAGCCAGCTGGTGAGCTCTGGCACATAAGTGATCAGCAAGACGACACTGAAAGTCGCCGCCATCATGACCCACAAATGCTGCGTTATCTCGCTGATACTCGCCTTGGCCAGCTTGGCCGCGACGAACAATGTGCCCCCGACAGGCGGGGTGTACAGCGCAATCGCCAGATTGGCTGTCATGATCACCCCCATGTGAACCAAGTCCATTTTGAAGGCCATGGCTAAAGGCAGAAATAAAGGCGCTGCCATAAGTAAGGCAGGTAACGGCTCAATGAAGATGCCCAGTAGCACTAGCGATACGTTAAGCATGATTAAAAATACCCATTTCACATGTGCAACCGAGCCGACCCAATCCGCTAGCTGCTGTGCAACGCCTTCGGCCGTAATGAGCCACGCAAGTGCGCCTGTTGCACCAATCACCAGCATCACCGTGGCACTGGTCATAAAGGCTTTGAGTAAGAGGCGAGGAATATCTCTATAGGACATATCCTTGTAGAGAAACATGGAGATCAGCAGGCCATACGCCACGGCGACGGCGGCCGCTTCGGTTGGTGTGAAATAACCAGACCAGATGCCGCCCACAATGAATACGGGCATTAGCAAGGCTGGGCCAGCGCTATAGCCCGCCTTGGCGATTGCCCTGAGAGAAGAGGGTTTCCCGCCTGGGTCTACCCCTGTTTTTCTACCATGCCACATGCACACAGTAATCAGAGCCGCACCTGACAGCAAGGCAGGTATCAACCCTGCCATCGACAAGGTGCGCATGGATACGCCTGAAATAAAGGCATAGACTAAAAACGGAATCGATAGCGGCATGAGCAGAGCCAGCGTTCCAGCAACGGACACCAGCGCAGCCGCGAAGCCACGCGAATAGCCCTTCGCGAGCATGGCGGGAATGACTAGTGAACCTATCGCAGCCGTGTCGGCGATAGCAGAGCCTGAAACACCGCCAAACAGCAGGCAAGAAATCACGGTCACTACACCAAGCCCACCTGGAAGCCAGCCAAACAGCACATTGGCAAATTCAACGATGCGCTTACCCACGCCGCCCTGAGCGAGTAATTCACCCGTGAAGACGAAGAGCGGGACAGCAATCAGTATAAAAGGCTCAACCCCGCCAATGAAGGAAAGGAAAACACTCTCCAGCGGATACTGCATGCCATATAGAGACACGATACCTGCCGTTGTGGCGAGCAGCGCGACCATAAGCGGTATACCCATAAGCGCCATGGCAAAGAAAGCACCAAAAATAACGAGGGATAGCATGTTGAACTCCGTGGTTTATTCGGCTGGATAGCGCTGCCCGCGCGGCACGCCGCGCACAATTTGGATGAGATCCCAGCAGACAAAAACACCCATCAATCCCATGCCCAGTGGCAAGGGCATGTACTGCCAAGCCATAGGCCATTCCAGCGTTGTCAGCACATTGCCCCAGCTGCCCTGCACAATGCGAATACCGTAGAAGAGGACGACCGCTACTATGACTAAAGTAAATATCTGAACCGCTGCATCAGCCCGGCGCCGCCTACTAGGTGTTAGCTTGTCCAAAAACTCATTAATGGACATGTGCGTACCCCGCTGCGCGGCTGCAGCACCTCCCAAAAACGTGACCCAAACCATCAGCAATTCGCCCAATTCCGTCATCCAAGCCAAGTCTTTGCCCATGGCGTGCATCAGAACATTGATAAAAATTAAGATGGCTAAAGTACCGCCCAATCCAATCACAGAGGCATCCACGAGGTAGCCAAGCCACCGAATGAAAACTGGATCAATAGGGCGCTCTGATTCGGTGGATTCCGTATTAGCGGTCGGTGATGCGTGCATGGCTGACAACTTTTTAGAGAGTTATTTGACGGCTTTGCGTACGGCAGCGGCTTCGGCCAGCACCGCGTCAACATCGGCACCATATTTTTCGCGCGCTTTTGCATAGACAGGCTCAACCGATTTGCGAAAAGCCTCTGTATTTGGTTTGCGGTTGATCTTGGCACCTTTGGCTGCCATGTCAGCCAACAACTTTTCGTCGTTGTCTCTGATCATGTTGCGCTGAAATGGCGCGACTTCTTGCG
This sequence comes from Comamonadaceae bacterium, assembly GCA_031430155.1. Taxonomy (GTDB): domain Bacteria; phylum Pseudomonadota; class Gammaproteobacteria; order Burkholderiales; family Burkholderiaceae_C; genus JASGCK01. Next base: position 6,403 of record JANPAY010000159.1, on the reverse strand, counting down.
CCGCTTTCATCATGGCTTGCTGATCGGCTGGTGTTAATTTTTGCCAAGTTTTTTCTGAAATAGCCAGCGGCGTTGGGCTGTAGACGTGATTGGTTAGCGTCACGTGCGGCGCTACCTCGTAAAACTTATTAGAGGCAATCGTGTCGATGGGATTCTCTTGTCCCGACACAGCGCCCTGCTGGATCGCCAAATAAACCTCGGGGAGTGGCATGATTTGAATGCCAAAGCCCATGGCTTCTAACTGCCAACGCATCATCTCATTTGGAAAGGTACGCAATTTTTTACCTTTAGCATCGCTAGGGCTGTTGAGAGGATCACGTGTCGTCATGTTGCGGAATCCTGCCTCCCAAGTGGCGAGGAAGCGAAAGCCCTTAGCTGGCGCTTTGTCAAACTGAGATTTCAGCCATTTGGACTCGTCATAAAACTTCCAGCCTTGTGAGTAGCTATCAATGATGAAGGGCATCATGGTTAAGTTCAAAGGCGGTAGTTGACCCGCGTAGGAACCCGTTGCTGAGACGGTAAAGTCAATGCCACCTAACGCCAATTGCTCAATATTCTTTGGGTCATTGCCAAGCTGGCTACAGCAAAACACCTGTACCTTGTAGCGGCCTTGGGTGTATTCCTCCACCTTTTTAGCAAACACCTGCGCGGCGGCTTGGCGTGCGCCTTGCTGCTGGTCGGTATGACTGAATTTGAGAATGGTCTGTGCGTAGGCGCCCGCTGTAAATGCGCTAGCGGCAAGGACAAGCGCTGTCTGCGCCAGAGTTTTGGTAAATTTCATGGTAGCTCCTATCGTGGTTTAAGAATTGAATGAACATGGGAAAGAGACAGTGCTGGTGTAGCCACCAGCGTCTGAGGGTACAAATTCGGACAGGTTGATTCGCCGCCCTGTGTTGTGGGATGCATAAATAGCCTCTTGAATGAGAATGTTGCGCAAATAGTCTTTGGCTCTGTTTTCAAAGGGGCGCTGCGCGTCGATAGCCTCGATCACATGCTTTTGCAAGTTACCGCAAGCACCCCCGCCAAAGCAGGCATCAGATCCATGGTCGTAGATGTGCTGAATCTCGGCCCCCTGATGCGGCGCCCACCACAAGCGGGCTTCGCCATCTAGCCGCATCACGCCGCGCGAGCCCTCCAGCCACATTTCACCAAAAGTTCGTCTTGGGTTTCGCGTCTGGTGGCTGCTCAGGCGATTTCCATCAAACAGGCCCGTGCTATTGCTCTCAAATTCAAATGTGATCAATGCCGCGTCCTCAGCCAGAATTGCAGGATTGAGCCTTCTCAGACGCGCTGAAACAGCTTCAACCTCTCCCATTAAGTAGCGAAAGGTATCTATGAAATGCACTGCTGTTTCCGCCACAAGTAAGCGTGGCATCGTCTGAAAATAGGGTTGCCGCTCGAGATAGGCGTTTGGACCTTGACCGTCCCCTGGACGAAGGCGAAAACTTACCCCATACACGTCACCAAAATGCCCTGCCTCTATTAGTCGGCGCATTTCTCGGAACCAAGGCATGAAACGAAAATTCTCATGAACGATTAAATCAATGCCATGCTGTTCCGCCTTCTGCACAAACTCACAAGCTTGGGCGTAACCGACACCGAGCGGTTTTTGACAAATAACCGGCAAGCCGCGACTATAAAGCTGCTCTAGCAGATCTGCTTGCGCACTAGGGGGGGTGACGATGTCTACCAAATCTGGTTTTGCTAGCTCCAGCATCTGGGCAAGACTGGTATAGGTCTTAGCGATACCAAAACGCTGCGCTAGCGCATTCGCTTTATCCATATCCAAATCGCACACGCCAACCACCTCTACGTCGGCTATCCCCAGCCAGCCTTCCAAATGAAATTGACTGAAATAACCAGTACCCACGAGCGCAATACGCCGTGGTTTAGCCGTGGTTAGCGGTTTGCTAGTCATTTCAGTCAACGACCTTCAACGCTGCAATGACGGCTTTTGTGATATCAGCTGTGCCGTGGCTACCACCAAATTCAAAGGGACGAACTTGACCGCCAGCAAAGACAGACTCCACTGCACGATCTACCAAGCGTGCGCCATCTGTGAGGCGCTGATCGGCATGGCGATGTCCCAGCCAGCTAAGCATCATGCCTGCCGATAGCAACATGGCCGTTGGATTAGCCTTACCCATTCCCGCAATATCGGGCGCCGTGCCATGTGCTGGCTGGAACAGGGCATGTTTGTCGCCAATATCGCCCGACGGCGCCATGCCCATACCGCCCACTAGTGCAGCAATGAGGTCAGACAAAATATCACCAAACATATTCTCCGTGACCAATACGTCGTAAATCCATGGCTTCATGACCAAATTCAAAGCCATAGCATCGACATAGGCGTTATTGATATCAACGCCAGTATGTTTGACCGCTGTCTCTTCAAAAATCTTACGCCACAGTGCCATTGAGGCAAAGACGTTGGCTTTATCCACATTGGTCACGTGGCCTTTTCGCCCTTTTTCCAGCGCTCGTTGCTCAGCCAATTTAAAAGCGAACTCGCAAATACGCGCCGTCCCTTTGTGGGTGATTTGCATCGTGTCATACACACCGTCCTCGCGTGTTTCAGAGCGACCACGTGCGTAAAACAAGCCTTCCGTGTTCTCACGTACCAGCACCAAATCAATTTCGCTCGCTTTAGTGTGTGCCAACGGGGTTGGTAGACCCTTGAAAGTGCGTATCGGTCTTACGCCCGCGTACAAGTCAAAGTGAAAGCGCAAGTCCAGCTGTGGAATGATTTCAGTACCATCAGCCCCTCTTACGTGCGGTAGCCCCATCGCACCAAACAACATGGCATCAGACCTATCACAAGCTCTCAGCGTATCGTCAGGTAGTGCAACACCGCTATCGAGATAATGCTGCGCGCCAGCTTTTTGATCTGTCATTGCAAACGCTACGCCAATACGAGCCTGTAATGCTTGCAAGAGCTGCTTCGCTGCTTGCATTACTTCAACGCCAATGCCATCACCGGGCAATACTGCAATCTGATATGAAGGTTTCATGTGTAAATGTTTGGTTAAGCTAAAACGAGGGTCACATCTGCTGGAGACGGAATTTCTCGAAAATGGACAGCAATTCGCGGCTAGCGCGTTCGCGGTGCTGCCTATTGACTGCGGCAGCACCCGATGCATCACCCTCTTGAAGACGGGCGACCAAAGCCATATGCTCTTGGGTTGAATTGACGGGCTTAGGGCGCAAACCCAGACTGAACATGCGAGCCCTGTGCGCACGATCCCAGTAGCTCATCACAGACTCCATTAGCCTGCGGTTTCCCGCCATGAGCACTAGCTTTTCGTGAAACGACTCATCTGCGCGTGCCCAAGCATCTAAATCGTTAGCTTCCAAAGCTTGTTCCATGTCCTTTGTTGCGGCTATGAGCGGCTCAAGTTCGGTCTGCGTGGGTTTGCGCATCGCCAATAACTCTGAAGCCATACTTTCCAAGGCCGTCAACATTTCATAGATTTCTTTCATGTCATTAGGTGACACTGGTAGAACTCTCATACCGCGCCGAGGCGCAACCTCCACCAAGCCCTCGCTAGCTAAGCGCATCAAGGCTTCATGCACCGGCGTTCTACTCATGCCAAGCTGCAATGCAACTTCCTGCTCTAAGGCCTGATAGCCAGGAGGCCAGACGTTATCTAAAATACGGCGGCGAATTTGCTGAAATGCAAGTTCAGCTAAAGGTGTGCTGTCAAGGCTAGCTTGTGCGATGTTGTTCATGGGTATCTTCAATCTTTCGTTTTGTAGTTCCAATGAACTGGTGGATGCCCAGCTACTGGCATCTGAACGCTAGCAATAGCATCACCCAGCAAGCAGCCTAAATAACCTGTTCGCAAATCGCTACCGCCAAAGGCTAGGCTAGAGATATTGCGCAAAACCTTGCTATTGACGTTGTCTAAATGCACTCGCCCCAGCTCGTTACCTTCAAAGGCAGCCTCAACCCAAGCCAAATGAGCCATATCCACATCCCGTAGCCACAATTGTTGATTGCCCTCTGGCGTGACCCTAACCACGCTATTGCTCACAATACTGACTATCCAAATGTGCCCCAGCGCATCAAACGCCATGCCATCTGGGTAGATCCCCATGCCAAACTCGGTCACAACTTGCTTTTCACCTAAGGAGCCGTCAGCACGCAGTGCAAAACGTGAGAGCCGCCTGGAGAATGTTTCGTTCACATACAGCCATTGGCCGCTAGGATCTACCAAGCACTCGTTGGTGTAACCCAAACCATCCGCCACGATGCGGGCCCCCTTGCCATCGACCATAGCGATAAAGCCATCGCTGCAGCTTCGCCTATAGCCAAGGGCTCGCGGCGTTAATCTAGTACTGACCGTTATCCATATACGGCCAGCGGCATCCTCAGTCACAAAATTACTTGGAGGCAAATCTAAGCCATCAACTGTGCGCAGGAAAGGGATGGTTTGCCCGTCTCGCCCAAGCCTAAAGACACCGCCGTGCTCGGCGCCGAGATGCGCTATCAAGAACGAGCCATCAGCCAAGAGCGCAATACCATTAGGCTTCAAAGCCTCGCCATCTACTGGCATAGCTTCATACAGCCTCTGAGTTCCATCAGGTCTGATGTGAGCAACGCCGCCGCGCCAATCAGCGCTGTAGAGATCCCCCTCAGACGTGGCCAGCACGCATTCGGGTCTCACCAAGCCAGTCCCAACCCAACTGACGTCCTGCAACGTAGAGAGGCTATCGCTTGTCTTTATCGGATTCTGAAAGTCTAAGTTGGTGGTTTCCACTGCAAATCTTGTACTCAATAGACGCCTTATTTAGCGTATGCGTTAATGTATGCGTTATTGTATGCATTAATTTCTTAAGTCAAGATAGGGGTTTACACTAGGCATTTATCACTTCGGCAAACTCTCCACCTCACGCTGCCAACGGTCAAGCAAGCGCTTGCGCTCCGCCGCTTTGCCATATTTTTCAAAATCGTATTTAACGAGGCGCACGTTATCCAAAAGTGGAATTTTTGGATCTGGCTTGAAGGTCTTATTGGCTGGCACTTGCAGGCTGTTTGCCCTCGCACCGATACGCTGTCCATCTGGGCTCATGAGCCAGTCGTAATACTTTTTGGCCGCATCCGCATTTTTGCTGCCCTTGATTAAAGCAATACCACCAATTTCGTAGCCCGTGCCTTCGCAGGGTGCGCCAGATTTAACGGGGTAGCCGTTGTGGGTCCAACCATCAAAACCAAAGATGAAGGATAGGCCAATCGCCACTTCGCCCTTGGCAACGTTGGGCGCTTGCGCTGTACCGCTGCGGGTGTAAGTGGTGATGTTTTTATGCAGCTTCTTCATGTAGTCAAACGCGGCCTCTTCGCCCATCAGTTGAACGAGTCCTGCCAAGATGGTGTAGGCCGTGCCGCTGGCTGCCGGATGGGAGGTTTCAATCTCGCCTTTGTAACGTGGGTCCAATAAATCCTTCCAGCATTTGGGTGCGGGTAGATTTTTTTTCTTGAGCACTTCGGTGTTCCACCCAAAGCCAATGGCCGATGTGTAGAAACCGCCAACGCGGTTACCCGTCATGGCGTATTGGCGCACGCTCCAAGCATGTAGATCATTGATGTAGCTTGGACGATAGGCCTCTAGCAAACCTACTTCTGCGGCCTGTAAAAATGGATCGCCCGTGCCGCCCCACCAAATATCGGTCTTTGGATTGGCTGCTTCAGCACGTAGCTGCGCGAGCGCCTCGCCCGTAGGTTTGCGCACTTGGAGCACCTTTTGCCCCGTTGCTTTTTGGTACTCGGATGCCGCTAGGTCGCACCAAGCTTGGTCTGTAGAGCATATAGCGCTGACGGAGCCTTGCTGGGCAAGAGATGCAGAGCAAATGGCCGTGCAAGCCATGGCCAATAAGGCCTTCAGAAGGGAGGAGTGTTTCATTTTGACTTTCTAAAAATTAAAATTGTTCATCAGGCCTTAAATATCGCCATTGTCCTAGCGGTAGATTTCCTAGCATCAGCTTGCCAATCCTGACGCGCTTCAAACCCACCACTGTTAAGCCTACAGCCTCACACATGCGGCGGATTTGGCGTTTCTTACCTTCGTTCAAAACGAACCTAAGCTGCTCTGGATTTTGCCAATCCACCTTAGCAGGTTTCAATGGCTTTCCATCCATGTGAAGGCCGTGACGCAGCATGGCCATTTGCTCAAGCGGAAACACGGACTGAATATCTACGGTGAGAAGCCCGTGCTGCTGCGTGCGGTAACTCACTCGCACCAAGTATTCCTTCTCAATCGCGGAGTCCTCACCAATTAAAGTGCGCGCCACGCGGCCATCTTGCGTGAGGATGAGTAAGCCCGTAGAGTCAATATCCAAGCGGCCTGCAGGCACAAGGCTATTCCAGTGGCTGGGGTGAAATGGCGTGCGGGATGGGTCATCGTCC
>JANPAY010000158.1:0-1945 GCA_031430155.1 Comamonadaceae bacterium | reverse complement strand
GTGACTTGCAAATGTGGTCTTGAGTTCTGCCGCTACGCGGGCTTTCAGTTCCACTAGCTTTGCGCTGCCCAGCTTTTGCAAATACGGAAACACGAGCCAGCCGCCCACGCCCCACGCCATGCCAAAGCTGCGGTTAAACGTTGTTGGGCTGGTATCTAAACCACCGTACAAATACACCTGCTTATGCGTCACCGAGCCATAGCGGCTGTACTCTTTCGCGGTTTTATTGAGGGCAGCCTCCATGCAGGTCAAGATCTGCCCTGCCAGCTTGCCACCGCCTGTGGCATCAAAGGCTAGCGTGGCGCCTGTCGTGACCAACGCTGCGGTGAGGTCATCCAAAAACGTCGCCTGACTGCTGTCCACCACATAGGTTGCACCAAGGTTTTTAAGGATCACCGCTTGCTCAGATGAGCGTACGATGTTGACCAGTTGAATGCCATCTTTGATGCAAATCTTATTCAGCATTTGCCCAAGGTTGGATGCCGCCGCCGTGTGCACGATGGCCTTGTGCCCCTCGTGGCGCATGGTCTCCACAAAGCCAAGCGCCGTGAGTGGATTAACGTAGCACGATGCGCCGTCCGCGGCGCTGGCGTCTGCTGGCAACATAAGACAGCTATCAGCTTTGACCGAACGGTACTGCGAATACATGGCACCTGCCAAAATAGATACCGTTTTGCCCAGCAAGGCCTGTGCGTCTGGCGACGATCCTGCAGCAACGACTAAGCCTGCGCCTTCGTTGCCCACGGGCATGGATTGGTTCAAGCGCGCTGCCATGCTCTTCATATACGCCTCTGGAATCTTCATCGTCATCACACTGCTTGCACCCGATCCTTGCAGACTCGCTGTGCTCACATCGGCTGCGCCAAACAAGAGGCCAATGTCGGAAGGGTTGAGCGGCGTGGCCTGCACGCGAACGACGACTTCGTCGGCTGCTGGTGCAGGCGTGTCGACAGTGACGAGAGACAGCTCTAATTCGCCGCTGGGTTTGACGAGTGAACGAAGTTGTAGGCCAGTGAAAGATATGCTCATAATCAATTCCTTAAATTATTTTTGAAAGACTCATTATGTCAACCCACTTTACGCAAAACCTCTTCTCTTTGAACGGACGCGTCGCGCTCGTCACGGGCGGCTACCGAGGCATTGGCCGCATGATTGCCACGGGCTTTTTGCAACAAGGCGCGACGGTTTACATCTGCGGACGCAAAGCGTTGGAGTGTGATGCCGCAGCCAAAGAAATGTCAGAGTTTGGCAAATGCGTGTCCATCCCAGCCGACTTATCACGCCCTGAAGGGGTAGCGGCCTTGGTCGCCACGTTCAAATCGCATGAGAAAAAACTCGACATCTTGGTCAATAACGCAGGCGCTGCATGGGGCGAGCCGTTTGCCGATTTCCCAGAAAAAGGCTGGGACAAAGTGGTGGACTTAAACATGAAGACGCCCTTCTTCCTCACACAGGCGCTCTATTCCGAGCTACAAGAAGGTGCTCGGCAAGCCACAGCCAGTATGGGTTCGCACTGTGCCAAAGTCATCAATATCGCATCCATTGACGGCGTATCCGTCAATCCGATGGAGACCTACTCCTACGCCGCCAGCAAGGCGGGGCTCATCCACTTGACCAAGCGCATGGCTTTAAAGTTAGCGCCAGAAGGCATCGCCGTATCCGCCATTGCACCAGGCGCGTTTGCGTCCGACATGAATACGGTTGCCAGAGACCAAGCCGAAGAAACCGCCAAACGCATTCCCTCGCGCCGCATCGGAACAACCGAAGACATGGCAGGCGCCGCCATCTTCTTGGCCTCACGGGCGGGGGACTATGTGGTGGGATCTACGCTGATTGTGGATGGCGGGGTTACTTATGCGCGGGGTTGACACTAATAACGTTTCGCGTTATTATTAAGTCATGATCCAGAGTTTCAACTGCAACGACACTCGCGCTCTTTTTGATG
>JANPAY010000157.1:0-2234 GCA_031430155.1 Comamonadaceae bacterium | reverse complement strand
GCGCTCGTGCAAGCCTTGCCTAACTTGAGGTTCCAGAGCAATGAGCTGGAAAGCCAATCCAGATGTGGCCTCTGGGCTACCCTCTGGTTTGAAATAACTGGAAAGCGGCTTGCCTGTTGAACGAAAAACTTCGAGGGCGCGTTGAATCCGCTGGCTGTCGTTGGGAGACAGTCTTGCAGCAGTGACAGGATCGACTAGAGCCAAACTCGTGTGCAAGGCAGGCCAGCCAAGGGTTTTTGCCTCTTCGTCAATCTGAGCGCGAATGAGGGTATCAGCCGTTGGTAGCTCGTCGATACCGTGAATCAGCGCTTTGAAATACAGCATCGTGCCGCCAACCAGCACAGGCTCGGCACCGCGAGCGCGAATCTCACCAATCAAGCGCGTAGTGTCCCGTGCAAATTCACCTGCGTTGTAGCTCTCGCTGGGGTCTCGAATGTCAATCAAGTGATGCGGACAAATGGCTTGCTCAGACGCACTTGGCTTGGCTGTACCAATGTCCATGCCACGGTAGATGGTGGCGGAGTCCACACAAATGAGTTCGACGGGTAAGCCACGCCCAGCTTGGTATGTTGCGTAATCCAGCGCGAGTTTGCTTTTACCGCTTGCCGTAGGGCCTGCAATGCAAAGGATGGGTTGCTGCGCTGCCAAATTCAATTTGGTAACCTCCCAAATCTAGGAACAACAAACCAAGCCACGATGCTGACATTGATGGCAAAAAATGCCATGCCAAACATCATGGGCGCTGCCGAATTAACCAAATGAGCGCCAAGCCAGAGGCTGGTTGCGAAGCCGAATGCCATCATTAAAAACCCATTCATGGCTGAGGCGACGCCCGCCATTGAAGGAAAGTGCGCCACTGCACCCGTTTGGCCGCTGGATTGCATCACGCCGTGACCGACCATAAATAAATAGAACGGCGCAAGCAAACTCCACACCGTTTGAATGCCAAGTGTGGCAAAAGTGACGAGTGCTAACCCAGGCAACAAAGTGAGCCATGTCGCGCGCTTGACGGCTCGTTGTACGCCATGTTTCCTCAGTAAATAGCGGCAATAAAACGTACCCGAAATATAGGCAATCGGCATAAAAAAGAGACACATGCCGTATTGCAACTTGCTAAAGCCCAGCATTTTGATAAACACAAAGGGTGAGCCAGCTAAAAAGTTAATCATCGAGCAAAAGCTGCACACACTGAGCATGGAATAGCTCAAAAACGCGGGATGCGACGCAATGCTCCGCCAATTGCCCAGCATTCGTTTTGGCTCTAATGCCTGAAGATTTTTAAATTCAAGTGTTTCTTGAAATTTGAGTAGCAGCAAAGTGAGCAAAACTGCACCAAACACCCCCATTAAAAACAAGGTGCTGCGCCAACCAAGAAATTCTGATGAAACGCTGCCCACCAACGCGCAGCTAAGGGCAATAAAGCCAAGGCCTGAAAAAGCTTTGCTCATCACGATAGCGCCTTGCTCAGGTGCAAATAAATCACGCAAGATGGCGCGTCCAGACATCACGGCAGCGCCAACCCCCACGCCCTGCAAGGCACGCAGGGCAATGAGCCAGTCAATGCTGCTGGAAAACGCGGTTGCAAAACCGCTTGCCGTGAACAGTGCAACACCCCAAATCAGCACGGGTTTTCGACCGAAACGGTCACTGAGGGGTCCCAAAAAAAGTTGGGACACACCAAACGCCAGCATCATGGCGGATAGCGTCAGCTGTACCTGTCCTACGGTTGCTGATAAATCGGTTTGAATGCTTGGCAGTGCTGACAAGTACAAATCTGTGGCGAGCGCTTGAATGCCGAGCAGGAGTGCAAGGAGAAGAGTGATAAAGCTTTGTGACATGAATGCGCTTTTTAAAAATCAACGTCCGCGCATGAAGAGGTTGTCTAATTCTTTAATGGAGATTTGCCGCCAAGTCGGGCGACCGTGATTGCATTGATCGGAGCGCTCGGTCACTTCCATTTGGCGAAGCAGAGCATTCATTTCATCCAAATTGAGCTTGCGATTCGCCCTGACTGCGCCGTGGCAAGCCATGCTGGAGAGCAGCTCGTTACGTGCTTCTTCGACCAATGCCTGCGCCGAATCGGCGTTATCAAATTCGGCGAGATTGGCAAGCACGGTACGCGCGAGCGCCACGGCATCGCCATTAAAAAGAGAAGCTGGCACAGCCCGCACGGCAAGCGTCTTGGGAGAGAAGGCGCTGACCTCTAGGCCAAGCTGAGCAAGGGTTGCAGCATG
>JANPAY010000156.1:0-2750 GCA_031430155.1 Comamonadaceae bacterium | reverse complement strand
GCCGCACGCCCCATCACGCCGCTCTCTAGAAGTACATCACACTCCACCGTGGGGTTGCCACGGCTATCCAAAATTTCACGTCCGACGATATCAACAATTGCACTCATGGTTTCTTTCCTTTAGTTCATTTCAATTTAAATTTTAGGCTCTTGCTGGGTGGCACAGTGAATGCTGCCGCCGCCACTGGCAAGCGCGTCCACATTCAGTTGCTCAATCACCCGGTTAGGGTAGGCTCGTTGCAGCGCCAGTTTTGCAGCCCTGTCGGCATCTGCATCACCAAATTCTTGCGCAATGATCGCACCATTGCAGCAATAAAACCCAACATAACCAGCAGCGAATTGATCGCCTGTGCCTCTTGGCTCTTGGGGTGCAGTCAAGGTCACAATCTTTAGCGCTCGCCCTTGCGCATCCGTAGCAGTTTTCAAAGCTGCTATGTTGGCTTTGGTAACAGAGTGGTCGTAAGAGTCAGCATCTGAGTCGTAACCCGCCAACACAACACCTGGACTTGCAAAACGAGCATAAAAATCGGTGTGTCCGTCAGTGATGTCTTTGCCCTTGATGCCTGGGATCCAAATAATTTTTGAAAGCCCCAGCAAAGGCTTTAGCTGCGCCTCGAACTGCGCCTTAGTCACGCCCGCATTACGGTTTGCAATCAAGACACAACTCTCAGAAATGATGGCCGTTCCTTGCCCATCGACTTCAATGCTGCCCCCTTCTAAGACCAACGGCGAAGGAATGAGCGCAGCGCCCGCCTGCCCTGCAACAAACGCTGCAACTTTGGCATCCAAATCATGCTTTTGCTTACGCCCCCAACCATTGAAATTGAAGTTGACACCAGCTTTTTTTGGCTGGCCACCAGAGCTAACAACGAAAGTACAGCCCGTGTCGCGGATCCATAAATCGTCAAGCGGCGAAGGTAGCAACTGTACGTCATATGCCGTTTTTGCATAGCCACCAAGCAAAGCTTGCGCCTTGCCAAGATCGCGATTTTGAACCAACATCGTCACGGGTTCGTATTTGGCAATCGTCTTAGCAATTAGCATCAGATTGCTTTGCACCTTAGCCAATAACCCACGCCCCCAAATATCACTACTGGTTGCAAACGCCATCCACGTGCGTGCGTGCACTTCAGATTCATCTGGCATGCGCCAATCAGAGTTAGTCAATGCTGTACTTGAAAATGCTCCGCCCATAAAACCACCCATGGCTAAGAGCCCACAGGATTGTTGGTTAAATGAGCGTCTATTCATGCCTCGAAATGGTTTTCTAAAAATCCACTCAAGCCATGCTTCTTCACCACACGATCCAAATCCACCAGCGACTCAAGTAGCGCTCTCATGTGCTTCAAAGGCACAGCATTCGGGCCATCCGACCACGCGTCGGCGGGATTGGGGTGCGTTTCCATAAACAAGCCACTCACCCCCGCGCCAATACCAGCGCGGGCTAGCACTGGCACCATCTGGCGAGCCCCGCCCGATACGGCTCCCAGGCCACCGGGTTTTTGCACCGAGTGCGTGACGTCAAACACCACGGGCGCGCCCGTGTTTCGCATTTCGGCAAGGCTGGTCATATCCGCCACCAAATTGTTGTAACCAAAGCTGACGCCGCGTTCGCAGGCTAAAAAATTGTCTGCCTGCAAGCCCTTATCCAGTGCGGCTTGCCGGGCTTTATCGATGACGTTCTTCATGTCCCAAGGCGCGAGGAATTGCCCCTTTTTGATATTCACGGGTTTGCCAGATTGCGCCACAGCACGAATGAAGTCAGTTTGGCGGCACAAAAAGGCTGGCGTTTGCAGCACATCGACCACGCAGGCAACTTCTGCGATGTGATCCGTTTCATGCACGTCGGTGAGCACAGGCAAACCTGTTTGCTTACGAACTTCAGCAAGAATTTTTAAGCCTGCATCAATGCCCACGCCGCGCTTTGTTGAACCCGACGAGCGATTCGCTTTATCGAACGAACCTTTGTAAATTAGCGGGATGCCAAGGCTGCTCGTGATTTCTTTGAGCTGCCCCGCCACATCAATCGACATCTCTAGCCCTTCAATCGAGCACGTGCCTGCGATTAAAAAGAAAGGCTTATCTAAACCAATGTCGAAGCCGCAAAGTTTCATTTTTTGTGCTCCAACGCCGCCGCTACATACGCATTAAACAATGGATGCCCATCCCACGGAGTGGATTTAAATTCTGGGTGAAACTGCACGCCAATAAACCACGGATGCACTGACTTTGGTAGCTCGACAATTTCAGTCAATTGCTCTCGCTGCGTGAGTGCCGAAATCACTAAGCCAGCCTTGCGAAGCTGATCCAAATAATTCACGTTCGCCTCGTAGCGATGGCGATGGCGCTCGGTCACCACGTCGCCATAAATGCTGTGCGCGAGTGTGCCCTTAGCCACGTCTGAACTTTGCGCGCCAAGGCGCATCGTGCCGCCAAGATCCGATTTTTCGTCGCGCACTTTGATCGAGCCATCCGCATCCTTCCACTCCGTAATCAAAGCGATCACAGGATGCTTGGCATCCTTGTCAAACTCGGTGCTGTTCGCGCCAGCAAGACCTGCTGCGTTACGCGCAAACTCAATCGTTGCCACTTGCATACCCAAGCAAATGCCAAGGTAGGGAATCTTTTGCGTGCGTGCATAGCCGACCGCCGTAATCTTGCCTTCAACGCCCCGCTCGCCAAAGCCGCCCGGCACAAGCACTGCATCGAACTTATCGAGTTGATTGACGTTAGCAGCGGTAATTTCTTCAG
>JANPAY010000155.1:0-1762 GCA_031430155.1 Comamonadaceae bacterium | reverse complement strand
ATTGCCGCCAGGTCGCACGCCCATCGTCACCAAAATTGTGGCGATGACGAAGCGCGATGAAGTGGTGCGCCGCATCGTGGATCAACTCAAAGCGGGGCGGCAGGTGTACTGGGTGTGTCCGCTGATTGAAGAAAGCGAAGCTGTCGATTTGGTCAACGCGACCGAAACGCACGCCGCTCTGCAAGCCGCACTCCGTATGGCTTTGCCCATTGCCAAAGTCGAGCTGCTGCATTCAAAAATACCAACGCCTGAGAAGAAGGCCATCATGCAAGCGTTTGAAAAGAACGAAGTGCAAGTGCTAGTCAGCACCACGGTGATTGAGGTGGGCGTCGATGTACCGAACGCTACCTTGATGGTGATCGAGCATGCCGAGCGTTTTGGGCTGGCGCAGCTACACCAGCTCAGAGGCCGTGTGGGACGTGGCTTGTGGCCTTCAGCCTGCGTACTGCTGTATGCGACTAATGAATCGGGCAAGCTTGGCGATGCCGCCAAAGCGCGGCTCAAAGCGATGGTCGATACAACGGACGGGTTTGAAATTGCACGGCGCGACTTGGATATCCGTGGACCTGGTGAATTTTTAGGCGCAAGGCAGTCTGGGGCGCAGATGCTGCGCTTTGCGGATTTGTCGACGGACGCCGATCAGGCGTGGCTGAAATGGGCGAGAGACCAAGCGCCAATACTGCTGGACAGCAAGCAGGATATGGCTTTGCGGCATGTCGAGCGCTGGTTGCCCAGTGGTGCGGCGTTTATGGGCGCTTAATTTTTAGGCGCGTAAAATTTCGTTATGACCCTTACCGAACTCAAATACATCGTTGCTGTGGCTCGTGAGCGCCACTTTGGCAAGGCAGCGGATGCCTGCCATGTCTCGCAGCCCACACTGTCTGTCGCGATTAAAAAACTGGAGGACGAGTTGGATGTGAAGCTATTTGAGCGCAGCACGAGCGAAATTGCTGTCACCCATTTAGGCGCGCAAATCGTGGCTCAAGCCCAGCGCGTGATGGAAGAAGCTTCTCAAATTAAAGAGATGGCCAAACGCGGCAAAGATCCGCTGGCTGGGGCGCTCAGCCTTGGCATCATCTACACCATTGCCCCTTATGTACTGCCTGCGCTCATGCGCCAAGTCATTGATCGCACACCGCAAATGCCTTTGATGCTGGTTGAAAGCTTTACGCACAAGCTGCTTGAGCAACTGCGCCTTGGCGAAATCGATTGCGCCATCCTCGCCGAGCCCTTTGAGGCTGCGGGTCTAGCGACCGCAACGCTGTATGACGAGCCGTACCGCGTGGCCGTACCCAGCACGCACGCGCTTGCCAAACAAACATCGATCAGTGTGGCCGAGTTGGAATCGGAAAATCTATTACTTCTGGGCAACGGCCACTGTTTTCGCGACCACGTACTGGGCGTATGCCCCGAAAACGAAACTGGGCGTGGCCTAGCGGGCAATGTGTCTGTGGATGGCATCCGCCGTAGTTTTGAAGGTTCCTCGCTAGAGACCATCAAACACATGGTCGCGGCGGGCATGGGTGTCACGCTGGTGCCGCGCCTAGCCGTGCCGCTAGAGACCAAGCGCTCAAAAACAGATGCGCTCTACGTGAAGTACTTGCCGCTCAAACTGGCCAAGGGCGAAGCCGAGCCAACAAGGCGCGTCGTCTTGACATGGCGCCGCAGTTTTACGCGTTACGAAGCGATTGCCGCACTTAGAAACGCAATCTACGCCTGCGATTTGCCAGAAGTGACATGGCTCTCGAAAAAGTAAAGCACA
>JANPAY010000154.1:0-1588 GCA_031430155.1 Comamonadaceae bacterium | reverse complement strand
GATTTGCACCAAAACGCACATCTGGTCGTTGGCGGTTGTGGCGTAGTCAGCAATGCGTCCCCACTTGGAGGCGCGTCCGCCTGCCACGCCGCGTATGCCGTGCGGCGCGTAGCGCGTGGCACGCACGACGTGCGCTGCTTGTTCGGCTGTGTCAATCATGGGCACGAGCAAGGTTTGTACACCTAAATCGAGATGCTGTTTGATGATGGCTGCACCCGAGTCGCCGTAACCATGCGGCACGCGGACGATGGCGGTGGTCTCTGGGTACGCTGCGATGATTTGCAGTTGCTGCAAGGTCGATTGCAAATCGTTGGGGCTGTGCTCACTATCGACCAAAAGCCAATCAAAACCAGCGCTGGCGCAAATTTCCGACGGGTAGGGCGCAGCCAAGCCTTGCCACAAGCCAACTTGAGCTTGTTTGTTTTTGAGTGCGAGTTTGAATTTGTTGATCGGTGTTTTCATATTGGGCTCCTAATGGAAAAGTGGTGCAATGGTGCCGTGCCGAGAGTCAAAAACTTCGGTGCTTTCGTCGATTTGAAACGTGATGCTGAGATAGGGGTCTTTGCTTGCCAAGATGGGGGCAAAGTGCTCGTGCGTGGCTTTGGCTAGTAGCTCCCCTGATACTTGCAATAAGTCGGGACTTCGGCCTTTCATGACGCGAAAGTGAAGATAAATAAAAGCCATATCACGCGAGCTGTCGGCAACCGCGAAATGCGCTGCGGGGTACGCCAAAACACGCGTGCCGCCTGTCGGGAAGATTTGTTTACCCCACTCGTTACGGATACCTGTGATGACATTGGCGAGCTTTTTGCAAAGCGCTGTCATATCGGTTTTAGACTCTAAATTGGGCGTGTATTGGATGGCGAGATGCGGCATGGTGTTGACAGACGTAGGCGTTTAAAAGTTAAGTTGTTTTGACAGGTGGTCGGAGGATTTTTGGACTAAGTCTGGTGAGCAAGTCGTTCACATCAAAGCCTTTGGCTGCATCAAGCGATGGCGCACTCAGCAACCTGATGAGCAGGCTGATTTGCACAGGCGGCAGTGGTGGTGGCACAGGAACGTAGATGTAGTTAGGCGAGTAGTAGCGAACAGACTGCGCATACAAGACGTTGGGTGGCACGGGTAGCGGGGCGTTTAGCTCAGTCAGCTCTTTGCCATCAAACGCTCGAGCGTTGGCGGCGGTGGCGGTGCCAATAAAGCGCTCAATCGCGTCTTTGTTGACGGGGCCTTCCAGCACTTCAAAATACGTAGCGCCTTTGCTTTGCGCCAGTTCAGCCGCGCGGAAGATGGCAAACGAGTAGGTTTGATCGAGACTGGCAACGGGGCTCGCCACAAAGTTGATACGGTGCAGCGGCCCATCGACTTGGCGATCTGCGTAGCCGAAGTATCGGCCGTTAACTCCTGCCGCTTGGTAATAGCTTGGCGAGGCACAGCCAGCAAGGGCTGAGGCAAGGAGGGTTACTGTGAAGATAGAGATAAAGCGTTTCATTTGGACATCTCCTGTTTGGCATACCAGTTCGAAAAGATCGTGTGGAGTTGAGCCAGTCCATCTGTCAGCGCGGCAGGCCCAGGCTGCAAAATATCGCAC
>JANPAY010000153.1:0-2136 GCA_031430155.1 Comamonadaceae bacterium | reverse complement strand
TGGCTGATGTCGCCAAAAATACGTTGAGCCAGCTTAACTGCAGCCGCGGACATTGAAATGGAATTTGCGCCAATGTCTGTGTTGGTACGCACTTCTTTGGCGACTTCAAAAGTGCGTTGGAATAGCTTGTGTAATAAGGTGCCTAAAGTGCCTGCATCTTGGGCAATTTTAACGGATTGCTTGAATTGCCCCAAAATTTGCGCTTCGCCTAACACCATGCTATCCAAGCCAGACGCCACCCTAAAAGCATGTTTTACCGCTTCATCATTCGGTAGGGTGTAGATGTAAGGTTGAATACTACTAGTATCTAATTTGTGATAGTGCGATAGCCATTGCAACGGCTTATCAGAGTTTTCTGCGCTGCAATAGAGTTCTGTGCGATTACATGTTGATAGAATCGCCGCTTCAGTCGCGTCGTGTGAGGTGAGCTCGCGCAAGGCACTACCTAGATGTTCGCTGTTAAAAGCGACATTTTCTCTAATCTGAACGGGTGCGGTCGTGTGATTGACGCCGATTACATATAGCTGCATAAGTGTAATTTTGATGTATTGGCCTATGTTAAGCAAGGCTGATATCCAAAAAGTGTAAAATCGCGTTAAAATAACGACTTATTACTTAATTTTTTGGACTTTTGGATTTTCGTCATGGATAAAACTTTTAGAATTGCCCCTAGTATTCTTTCTGCAAACTTTGCTAAATTAGGCCAAGAAATCGAAGATGTCATTACGTCAGGTACAGATTTAGTGCATTTTGATGTGATGGATAATCACTACGTGCCTAACTTGACGATCGGACCTTTAGTTTGTGAAGCGATTCGTGAGATTTCAAAAAATGCAGGTGCGTTGATTGACGTGCATTTAATGGTAAAACCAGTGGATCGTATTATTCCTGACTTTGCTAAAGCAGGCGCAAACATTATTACGTTTCACCCAGAGGCATCTAAACATATCGACCGCAGCCTAAGTATGGTGCGCGATTTAGGATGTAAAAGTGGCTTAGTATTTAATCCAGCCACGCCTTTGAATTATCTAGACCACGTGATGGATAAAGTGGACATGATTTTATTGATGTCTGTGAACCCAGGCTTTGGCGGTCAAAAATTTATTGCAGAAACATTGAACAAAGTGAAATTAGCACGCGCGCGTATTGATGCATATACCGCTGAGACTGGTCGCGAAATTTGGTTAGAAGTTGATGGTGGCGTAAATCCACAAAATATTGCAGAAATCGCACGTGCAGGCGCTGATACCTTTGTAGCTGGCTCGGCTATTTTTGGCAAACCAAGTGCAACAGACCCAAACCGCTATAACACCATTGTTGGTGAAATGCGCGCTGCACTTGCAACGGTTTAAGTATTTGTTAGCGTTTATATTTATAGGTTTATAAAATCAATCTGCTAGTTAAGTTAACGCTATCAATCAATAATATGATGCAAAAAAACGTAAAAATCTTTCATTTAAGTTGGCGATGGTAAAGCGATTTTTGAGTGCTTTACCATTTATAACTTAAATTTAGTTTCAGGGGTTTTTATGTTGCAAACAATGACAGAATTAGAATTTAACGACCTTGCAACGCAAGGTTACAACCGCATTCCACTGATTATTGAGACGTTTGCTGATCTTGATACGCCGCTTTCTCTGTATTTAAAACTCGCTAATCAGCCTTTTTCTTACCTGCTTGAGTCTGTGCAGGGCGGTGAGCGTTTTGGTCGCTACTCTATTATCGGTTTGCCAGCTACCACTAGAATTGTGGCGCATGGTCGGCATGTGCAAGTGCTCGAAAACAACCAGGTGATTGAAGAAATTCAAGATGCTAATCCGCTAGATTTTATTCAAGCATTTCAAGCGCGATTTAAAATTCCGACGTTGAACAACCATGTTTTACCACTTTTTACTGGTGGTTTAGCGGGTTACTTTGGCTATTAAACTTTGCGCTATATTGAAAAACGACTCGAAAAATTCAATAAAGTTAACGACATTGATGTGCCGGATATATTGCTGATGGTGTCTGAATCATTGGCTGTAGTAGATAATTTAAGCGGCAAGCTTTACTTTATTGTGTACGCGAATCCAGCAGTCAATAATGCTTATCAAGCGGCTGTTCATACACTGTGTAATCTAGTCAAAAAACTGCGTT
>JANPAY010000152.1:0-2339 GCA_031430155.1 Comamonadaceae bacterium | reverse complement strand
GCGGGCTCTGGCACGGTGTACGGTTTTGACCGCATGGTCGTCAGCGACCCGATGGGAAACTGGCTCAAGTGCTTTGCAACACTGGCAACCGCTGTCACGCTGGTCTATGGTCGTCCATATGCACAAGCACGCGGCATGCTGGGTTCGAATGCCGCCAAAGATGGTGTGGGCGGTGAGTTCTTTACGCTCTCACTTTTCTCGTTACTCGGTATGTACGTCATGATTGACGGCAACCATTTGCTCGTTATTTATCTCGGCCTAGAACTACTCACACTCTCTAGCTATGCGCTGGTAGCGCTACGCCGCGACAATGCGCAGGCAACCGAAGCGGCCATGAAGTACTTTGTGCTCGGCGCGCTAGCCAGCGGCTTCTTACTCTACGGCCTCTCCATGATTTACGGCGCAACGGGTTCATTAGAGCTTAGCAGCATCGCCAAAGCCGTGGCATCTGGCAATCTTGAACACCAATTGCTGATCTTTGGACTCGTCTTCATCGTGGCAGGCTTGGCCTTCAAACTAGGCGTCGTGCCTTTCCACATGTGGGTTCCTGATGTGTACCACGGCGCACCGACGGCTGTCACGCTCATGATTGGTGGCGCACCCAAGCTGGCAGCATTTGCGATTGTGATTCGCTTGCTGGTCGAGGGTTTGCTACCGCTTGCGGTGGATTGGCAGCAAATGCTGATGCTGCTATCGATTGCATCCTTGGTCGTTGGCAACTTGGCAGCGATTGCACAAACTAACTTGAAGCGAATGCTCGCGTTTTCCACCATCGCACAAATGGGCTTTGTGCTCTTGGGCTTGATGTCTGGCGTGGTCGATAAAAACGTGACTGGTGCAGCCAATGCCTACAGCGGATCGATGTTCTACATCACCACCTATGTACTTACCACACTGGCAACCTTTGGCGTGATGCTGTCCTTGACACGCGAAGGCTTTGAGAGCGAAGAGATCAACGACCTGGCAGGTCTCAACCAGCGTAGCCCACTCTACGCGGGCATTTTGGCCACTTGCTTGTTCTCCCTAGCTGGTATTCCGCCGCTGGTGGGCTTTTACGCCAAGCTCTCCGTGCTACAAGCACTCATCACCACGGGATCGCCCGTGTTGGTTGGCGTTGCTATCTTCGCAGTGGTCATGTCCTTGGTAGGCGCGTTCTACTATTTGCGCGTCGTCAAAGTTATGTACTTTGACAATCCTACGCAAACGGCTGCGATTACCCCTGCTAAAGACGTGAGTTTGGTGCTAGGACTCAACGCAGCTCTACTCCTCGTCCTCGGCTTACTACCTAGCGGCTTGATGGATTTATGCCTTGGCGCGATCACCGCCATGCTAAAGAATTAAGTGTCACAAACGGCTTATGTTTATGGGGTGATTGGCCTCGCCTTTGTGGCTGCCAATCTGCCCTTCCTCATCTCGGCACTCGGCAAACGCCCACTGGGCTTGGCTTGGCGGCTTGTTTTGCTCGTCGCAGCTTACTTCGGTGTGGGTGCGATTGGGTTTGCCATTGAAACCAGTTTAGGCAAAACCACAGGACAAGGCTGGGAGTTTTACGCCATCACATTTGCGCTGTTTGTGACCTTTGCCTTCCCAAGCTTTGTCTACCGCTATTTACTGCGCCACAAATGAGCGACAACTCACATCTCGTCGAATCAACCGTTAGCAGCGAACTCGTCTACCAAGGCGATTTTTTACGTGTCAAGCATGATGTGGTGCAGCTACCCAATGGCAAAACGGCAACGCGCGAGCATATTGTCCACCCTGGCGCAGTCGTCATCATCCCCATCTTAGATAACGGCGACGTCTTGCTAGAGCGCCAATACCGCTATCCGCTAGGCCAAGTGTTTATTGAGTTTCCCGCTGGCAAACTAGACGCAGGCGAAAAGCCCTTGGACTGCGGCAAACGCGAGCTGCTAGAAGAAACGGGCTACACAGCTCGCGAATGGGCTTATGCCGGCCAAATGCACATTGCCATTGCCTATACCAACGAGGTGATTCATATCTACTTTGCCAAAGGCCTGTGCATGGGCGAGCGCAAGCTAGACGAAGAAGAGTTTTTAGACGTATTTTCCGCGCAGCCTTCGCAGGTATTGGGCTGGAGCAGGGATGGATCGATCACCGACTCCAAAACCTTAACCTGTGCGCTTTGGCTGCAAAATTATTTATCAGGCGCTTGGCCGCTCAATTGGATAACTAACAGTTAAAATAAAAACGCGTGCCTGAGTGGTGAAATTGGTAGACACAGCGGACTTAAAATCCGCCGCTTCGTTCATAGCGGGCGTACCGGTTCGATTCCGGTCTCAGGCACCACCCCTTTTATTTTTGTTGTACGAGAGGCTCTT
>JANPAY010000151.1:0-11395 GCA_031430155.1 Comamonadaceae bacterium | reverse complement strand
TGAACTCGCTCGCCTCATCATTGGTCATGTGTTTTTGCATGGTGCGATGGCTGGGATGCGGCTTGCTGCGCCGCTGTGGGCACTGCACGCGGGTTACTCGCCGCTGGTGGTGGGGATGTTACTTGCCAGCTTTGCACTGACGCAAGTCATCATTGCACTGCCCGCTGGGCGGTTTGCTGAAAAATATGGTCTGAAGCGTTCTGTACGCTGGAGCATTACTGTCTCGACCAGCGGCGCACTGCTCGCTGCTTGTTTCCCGAACATCGTCACGCTGGCCATTGCGGCCATGTGCGTGGGCGGAGCGACTTGTGGTGGCGTGATCGCTTTGCAGCGTCACGTTGGGCGCACCGTGACGGGCGCGACAGAACTGAAGCAAGCGTTCAGTTGGATATCGCTCGGGCCCGCCATGGCTAACTTTATTGGACCTGTGACAGCGGGATTTTTGATTGACAACGGCGGGTTTAGAACTGCTTTTTTTGTCATGGCTGCGTTTCCACTGGCGATGTGGCTCTGGATGCGAAACACTCGGGAGCCCTTACTGGCTATGGTCTCCGGCAGTGCCGTTAAAAATAGAGTGTGGGATTTAATCAAAGAGCCGATGCTGCGCCGCGTGCTCTTGGTGAATTGGTTTTTGTCAGCATGCTGGGATGTGCATACCTTTGTTGTGCCGATTTTGGGACACGAGCGTGGCTACAGCGCCTCCACCATAGGTTTCATTTTGGGTGCATTTGCCATTTCCGCCACTGCGGTGCGCGGACTCATGCCCTTTTTTATGGAGCGGCTCACCGAGTGGAAGGTGGTAGTGGGTGCGATGCTGATCTCTAGTTTGATTTTTGGTGTGTATCCGTATCTGCCTAATCCATGGACGATGACGCTCGTGTCGATGCTGCTGGGCTTTACGTTGGGCTCGGTGCAACCCATGATCATGAGTGCGCTGCACCGCATCACGCCAGATGCGCGTCAGGGAGAAACTTTAGCCTTGCGTTTGATGGTGATTAATGCGTCTAGTGTGCTGATGCCCATGCTGTTTGGTGCGGGAGGTGCAGCCTTTGGGGTGTCGCTAGTGTTTTGGTCGGTCTCGGCATGGGTCGGGCTTGGAAGCCGTGTGGCGTATGGCATGCGAGACATTCCAGACGACAATATGGATTCAAAATGAAAGTACAAGCATGAACATTGTGGTGATTGGACGGCAGGATTTCGGCAAGGCGGTGCTGGAGGCTTTTCATGCCCGTGGCGACAAAGTGGTCGGTGTCTTTTGTGCGCCCGATAAAGAGGGCGCTAAGCCAGATGCACTGGACGCTCGTGCTGTAGAGCTTGGCTTACCTGTTTTTAAGTTTGCCTCACTCAAAAGTGACGAAGCGCTGGCAACGCTGCGTGCCTGCAATGCCGATATTGGTGTGATGGCCTATGTGCTGCAATTTGCGCCGCAAGAGTTTGTGACGATTCCGAAATTCGGGATGATTCAGTATCACCCGTCCTTGCTCCCCAAATACCGAGGCCCAAGCGCCATTGGATGGGCGATTAGCAACGGCGAACTGGAGACAGGACTCACGATTTTTAGACCAACCGACGGGCTGGACGAAGGCCCGGTGATTTTGCAAAAGACGGCGCCCATTAGCCCAGACGCGACGCTGGGCTCGGTGTACTTTGACTACCTCTTTCCGCTCGGCGTAGCCGCCATGTTGGAAGCTGCCGATAGCGTTGTCGCGGGTACGCATGCAGAGACGGTGCAAGACGAATCACAGGCGGGGTATGAAGGCTGGTACGAGGCGAAGGCGGCAAAAATTAATCCGTTTGCACATATCGACGATGTTTACAACCAAATCCGCGCTTGCAATCCTGCGCCTGGAGCGTGGTTAGAAGTTGGTGGCAAGAAGTTTCAAGTCTTCGATTGCAAAAAACACACGCATCGCACGTTTGGCGAAGTGCGAAGCCGCGCTGGCAAAGTCGGGCAGATCAGCCAGATTACTGATGCGACCTTCTTCTTTGCCTGTAACGGCGGTGAAATTGAAGTGCTACGTGCCAAAGCGGATGACACCAAAAAAATGAGCGGTGCGGATATGGCTGCGCATTTAAAGCTGGCGGTTGGGCAGCTTTGTGCATGAGTCCTAAACCGATCATTTGCCTAGGTTCCGCTACTTGGGACACTATTTTTCAAGTCGATACGATTCCTGCTGCGGGCATTAAGGTCTTGCCCAGTCGTGCGGTGCAAGCCGCGTCAGGTATGGCGACCGCCGCAGCCATCACCATTGCGCGGTTAGGTGGGCAAGTGGCACTCTGGTCGCGTATTGGTGACGATGCCACGGCTGAGCGGTATTTAACCGAGGTACAGCGCGAGGGTGTCAATGTCGATTTTGTGCGCCAGCACGAAGGTGTTGTCACGCCGTTCTCATCGATCCTGGTTGACAGCGAAGGCGAGCGTGCCGTGATTCCGTTTTTTGATCTCAAGCTCAGTACGGATACCGCATGGTTGCCGCTGGACGATGTGGCGTCAGCGGCTTGCGTGATGACCGACATGCGCTGGGTGACGGGCGCAGTAGTTTTGCTGGCCGAGGCGCGGCGCTTGGGTATTGCTGCGTTACTTGATGCGGATACCGCACCGCTTTTAGATTTGCAAACCTTGGTGCCACTGGCCACGCATGTTCTGTTTTCGGAGCCTGCTTTAGCGCTCTATGCCAATCAATCGTCTCTCGCACAGGCCATACTGGATGTGGCTTCCCAAGGTACGGCTGACGTTGTCTCGGTTACGCTAGGCGCTTCGGGTGTGCTGATTTGGACGCGCGCAACGAACGTGATTCAAAGCATTGCAGCGCCCGCTGTGGTGGCAGTCGATACGCTCAATGCCGGTGATGTCTGGCACGGTGCGTTTGCGTGGGGCATCACTCAAAATTGGTCTATAGACAAAATCGTGCGCTTAGCCAATCTAGCGGCTGCGATGAAGTGCGAAGTATTTGGTGGCCGCTTAGGCGCACCTACTTTGGCCGAATTAGCCGCTAGAGCCGATGCACTTGGCTGGTCAATCTAAGCCCATGAGTTTGATGGGTGTAATTTCTATCGAGTCGGCATTTGTACTCATCCACACTGCGCCGTCTTGCACGGATACATTGAGCTGCATGCCACGCTGGGCAAGCTTTGCAAGCGATTGACTCTGTGCAGCCTCGATATGCCAGACGGTTAAATTGCTGGCACGTGTCAGTTTGGTCGCAATGTTTTTCCACCACACATCCGTGCTGCTGGCAAAGCCATAAACACTGACGCGTTCAGAGCGACTCGCGGCTCGCATCAAGCGCTTGTCGTCAGGCTGTCCCACATCAATCCATTGCTGCACCGCGTCGGTGTAGTCCTTGTGCCAAAGTGCAGGTTCGTCCACATCCCACAAATCTTTGGCAAACTCAAGGTTGCCGGCTTTGTCGTCGGCAGGTACATTGAGTGCAAAAGCTAGAAGGCGAATCATCATGCGCTCGTCGGTCTCCGAAGGATGACGCGCAATCGTCACGCTGTGATCGGCATAAACATGTCTATCCATGTCGGCAATTTGCAATTGGGCTTTGTAGATGGTGGCTTTGAGTGACATAAGATTCATTGTATGAAAAACTATCTCACACCTAAAGGCTATGCGCAGCTTCGCGCTGAGTGGCAAACGCTCATGGATGTCGAGCGCCCCAAAATTGTTGAGACGATTCATTGGGCCGCAAAAAATGGTGATCGGTCTGAAAATGGTGACTACATCTACGGCAAGCGCAGGCTGCGCGAGATTGACCGCCGCATCCAGTTTTTGACCAAACGTTTAGAGATTGCTGAAGTGGTGGATGCCAGTATTCACGGGACATCTGAGCAAATTTTCTTCGGCGCAACGGTTACTTATGCAGATGAGTCCGGTGAGGAGCGCACAGTGCACATTGTGGGTGTTGACGAGGCCGATAGCTTGGCGGGGCAGGTGAGTTGGATTTCGCCGATTGCGAAAGCCCTGACTAAAAACCGCGTCGGTGATGTGGTGCGGTTGATGACGCCCACGGGCGCGCAAGAGGTGGAGATTTTGCAGGTCTCGTATCCACGTCCGCAGACGGATTAAGTTCGCACAACTTTGAGCACTGCTTTCACGCGAGCTAGGCTTGCCAGCACTTGGGTGAGGTGATCTAAGCCTTGCACAGCAATGCGAAAACGCAAATCGGCAATGCCGGTGGTGGGTTCTTGCGCCATATCGATATGAACGATGTTGGCATCGGCCGCGGCTAGCGCGGCGGTAATTTGCGCGAGCACACCTTGCCCATCGGCAACATCAATTTGAATGGGGACGATGAAGTTGCGCTCCGTATCGTCAGTCCAAACTGCGGCCATCATGCGGTCGGCATCTTTGCGCAACAGGCGCGTGGCGACGGGGCAGCTCGCGCGGTGAATGATGAGTCCTTCGCCATGTCCTAAGTAGCCAACGATGGCGTCTTGCGCAATCGGGTGGCAGCAGGTGGCCATGGTCATGCTGGCGGACTCGCTGCCATCGACGACCAATTGGTTTGGTGCGGCAGCATCATTGCCTAGCAACATGCTGCTGGATAACAAGAGCGGATCGGGCGCTTGCCCATGCTCGGCCAGCAATTTAGCTAGGCGTTTGGCAACCACCGTGGCGATGCGCTTGCCAAGACCGATATCGGTAAATAAATCATCTGTCGTTTTATTGCCCGTAAAGCGCAAAGTCTTATCCCATATGGCTTGCGAGGCAGCTTCTTGCGTTGGGATAACGGCATAGCCCTCTGTGCGCAGCGCTTGCGCGAACAATTTTCTGCCCATAGCAAGGGATTCGCTTTGCGCTTGCGTTTTCATGTAGTGGCGAATTTTTGAGCGTGCGCGCCCTGTACGGACAAAAGACAACCATGCAGGGTTGGGTTGCGAGACAGGTGCGGTGATGATTTCGATACGATCGCCGTTTTTGAGTTCAGAGCGCAGTGGTGCAAGTTCGCCATTAATTTTGGCTGACATGCAGTGGTCACCAATGGTGCTGTGCACCGCATAGGCAAAGTCCACTACGGTGGCACCGCGTGGCAGTGCCATGATGCGGTTTTTGGGTGTGAACACGTAGACCGCATCAGGGAAGAGATCAACGCGCACATGGTCCCAAAACTCGGAGGCATCCACGGTTTCGTTTTGGATATCTAACAAAGATTGTAGCCACTGTGCGCCAATGTTATGACTTGCCTGAGCGGTCCCAAGATTTTCGTGGTTTGGATTTTTTGTTTTGTAGAGCCAATGCGCGGCAACGCCTGTTTCGGCAATCCAATGCATGGCCTCAGTTCGGATTTGAAACTCGACTGTGACGCCAGAGGGACCCACCAGTGTGGTGTGCAGCGATTGATAGCCATTAGCCTTGGGAATGGCAATATGATCTTTAAATCGGCCTGGCACAGGCTTATAGAGCTGATGGAGCACACCCAGTGCGGTATAGCAATCCGCGAGGCTATCGGTGATGATTCGAAAGCCAAATAAGTCGTTGATATCTGAAAAATTGACATGCTTGGTGCGCATTTTTCGGTAAATGGAGAACAGCGTTTTTTCACGTCCCGAAATCGTGACCTTGAGTTTGGACTTGGCAAATGCGGCGGCTAAATCTTTTTCACCCCGCAGCAACAAATCTTTGGCGCGTGCACGTGCTTTGGCCGTGGCTGTCGTCAGCGTTTGGTAACGCCAAGGCCGTAGGTACTTAAACGAGAGATCTTGCAACTCGCGGTAGGTTTGGTTGAGCCCTAAGCGGTGCGCAATCGGAGCGTAGATGTCTTGTGTCTCACCGGCAATGCGAGCCCATTTTTCAGGCGGCGCGTCACCCAGTGTCCGCATGTTATGGGTACGGTCGGCCAGCTTAATAAGAATCACGCGAACATCGGTTGCCATGGCCAAGAGCATTTTTCGAAATGACTCAGCTTGATTTTCTTCGCGTGTGGAGACGGGTAACTTCTCTAACTTGGTGAGTCCATCGACCAGATCGGCCACCGTGCTACCGAAGCGCTCAATGATGTCGCGTTTGGCAATGCCGCAGTCCTCTAGGGCATCGTGCAGTAGCGCGGCAGACAACGCCTGCGCATCGAGTTGCCAATCGGCACAGAGCTTGGTAACGGCCAGCGGATGTGTGATGTAGGGGTCGCCGCTATGGCGCATTTGCCCAAGGTGCAACTCATCGGCCCAGCGGTAGGCTTGGCGCACCAGCTCAATGCTGGGGCTATCGAGGTAGTGGATCTTGGCGAGTAACGAGGCGAAGCTCGCGGCATCGGCTTTTGCCATAGCTAGCTTTTAGACGACTTTGCGCAGCATCTCAATGCCGATATGACCTTCTTCGATTTCGCGCAGTGCGGTAACGGCAGGTTTATTTTTGCCAGCCACTTTTGGGGTGTGGCCTTGGCTGAGCATGCGAGCGCGATAAGTGGCGCTGAGCACCAACTCAAAACGATTCGGGATTTTTTTCAAGCAGTCTTCAACAGTGATGCGTGCCATAGTGGTTTTAAATAAGTTTGAGTGCAGATAGGGTATCCGCGCGGGCTTTTCGTAGTGCCGAAAAAGTGAGTCGCTGCGCATGGACAATGGCTTTGAGATCGAATAACGCACTCTCAAAAACTTCGTTGATTATAACGAAGTCAAAGGCATGCGCCTCGGCCATCTCATCTTTGGCGTTTTGCATGCGTAGTTCGATTTTGTCAGGGGCATCCTCGCCACGCCGCTCGATGCGGGCACGTAGCTCCTCTAGGCTGGGCGGCAGAATGAAGATTGAGATGCTATTGGCAAAGGTCTTTTTGATTTGAAATGCACCTTGGTAGTCGATTTCCAAAATCACATCACCACCAGCCGAGATGCGCTGCTCTATGGCCGCCTTACTGGTCCCCGATCGGTGTCCGTGCACTTGCGCCCACTCAATAAAGGCGTTATCAGCAATCATTTGGTCAAATTCGGCATCGCTCACAAAGTGGTATTCGCGGCCATTTTTTTCTTGACCACGCGGTGCACGTGTGGTGTGTGAAATCGAGGGCTGCACCACGCGGTCCAGCTCGCGCAAGGCTTTGACCAGACTGGATTTGCCTGCGCCGCTAGGTGCTGCAACGATGAATAGGTTTCCTGGGTAATCCATTTTTTACTCGATATTTTGAACTTGCTCGCGCAACTGTTCGATCAATACTTTCATGTCAACAGCAATTTTGGTGGTTTGCAGCGTGGCCGACTTTGACCCTAGCGTATTGGCTTCGCGGTGCAATTCTTGAATCAAAAACTCTAGTCGCTTGCCTAACTCCTGCCCATTTTTGTCGTTGGTGCGTGTGAGGACATTTTCAATCTCGGCAAGATGTGAGCCAAGGCGATCCACTTCTTCGGTCACATCTACCCGAATGGCAAAGGCCGTGGCTTCAGATAGCGCACGCTCCTCGGCAGTACTGGCGCTGATCTTGCCGCCACTATCCAGCATGGCATCACTGAATTTTTGCAGAAAGCGCTGGCGCTGCTGCTCCACCAAGGCCGGTACTAATGGGATGACTTCATCCCGCAGGCTACGCAGCGCCTTGGTTTGTGCCAGCATGACCTGTACTAATTTTCCGCCCTCTAAGGCTCTTGCTTGCATAAAGTTTGCTAGAACGCTTTGCATGAGCGTCAGCACCTCGGCTACGCTTGCTGCTTCGCTGCTTGTCTCGCCTTTGGATGCGGCCAGTGTGATGATCTCAAAGGCGGATAGCGCCGTAGCGCTAGGGGCAAAACTATGAATGATGGATTGCTGTGCAAGCAAACTTTGAATGCGCTCAGCACTGATGTGGTTTGCGCCCGCATCGGCGCTCACGTTTTGATAACCCAGTTTGACCTCGCATTTGCCGCGTTTAAGCTGGCTAGTCACCAGTTCGCGCAGTTTTGCCTCTACATGTCGGTAGCTATCTGGCAATTTAAAACTGAGATCTAAAAAGCGGCTGTTAACACTGCGGATATCCAGCGTGATGGTTTGCGACGTGCCAAGCACCTCGGTACCCGTGGCAAATCCTGTCATGCTGTAAACTGCGCCGTTCATTGCCCGATTATGTCAAAAACAAAGCCTGCTGCCCTACCTGTTGATACGCTGATTGGCGGCTACCGTATCGTGCGCAAGCTATCGGTGGGTGGTTTTGGCGTCGTTTATCTAGCAAAAGACAAGAATGAGGCCTGGGTAGCCATCAAAGAATACTTGCCGTCATCCTTGGTCACACGCCTAGAGGGCGAGCTACTTCCCAGAGTGGCAGACGATAAACTTTCGTTGTATTGGTTAGGCTTAAAGAGCTTTTTTGAAGAGGGTCGCGCGCTTGCACAAATCTCGCATCCCGCGATTGTGGGGGTGCAAAACTTTTTTAGAGCGAATGAAACCATCTACATGGTGATGAACTATTTGCAGGGCGCAACCTTGCAAGAATTCATCTTGACGGCGCGTGATTTGAAGCGCGAGAAGATATTTCGAGAGTCCACGATTCGTTCGTTATTTGACGAAATTTTGCATGGACTGCGCATCGTGCATCAATCCAAGATGCTCCACCTTGACATTAAGCCTGCCAATCTGATTATTACGACTAACAATAAGCCTGTGCTCATTGACTTTGGCGCTGCGCGGCAAGTGATTAATAAAAAGCAAGATACCTCCATGCGTCCAATGTACACCCCTGGTTTTGCTGCACCCGAGATGTACCTGCGTGATGGTGCGCTGGGACCTTGGACGGATATCTACGCCATTGGAGGTTGCATTTTTTCTTGCATGAATGGCTATCCACCTGTGGATGCTGCTAGTCGCAAGACCAATGATAAATTGCATGTGGTGCTGTCGCGATTGCGCGGTGTGTACTCGGATAATTTGCTTGAATTGGTACAGTGGTGCATGGCGCTTGATCCGCAGGCGCGGCCGCAGTCTGTGTTTGCACTGCAAAAACAACTGGGTGATTTATCTAATTTGCGCTACCAAGAAAAAACCTTGGGTGAACGATTGCGCGCTGGTTTTGGGAAATTGATTTCATGAAATTTTCGGCTTTTCAACGTACCGAGCAAGCAGGTCGCAAAGAAAATGAAGACCGCATGGGTTACCTCTATACGCCTGAGGCTGCGTTCTTTGTAGTGGCTGACGGGATGGGAGGGCACGCCCACGGCGAGTTGGCCGCGCAGATTGCGCTGGAGACGATGACCAAGGCCTTCCAAGCACAGGCACACCCCGTGATTGCCGAGCCTAGAGAGTTTCTGATTAAGGCGCTGCTGCAAGCGCATCACGAAATTTTGCAATTTAGCAATGAGGCGGGCATGGACGATTCACCCCGTACGACCTTAGTGGCACTGCTGATTCAAAACGGCGAAGCCATGTGGGTGCACTGCGGCGACTCGCGGCTGTATTGGGTTCGGGGCAATCAGTTGGAAAAACGAACGCTCGATCATTCGTATGCGGAGCAAATGCCCCAAGGCTCCAATAACAGTGCGGAGTATCTCGCTAAGGTCGCGAATCGCAACGTACTGTTTACTTGTCTTGGCTCGCCGACTAAACCCATTTATGACATCAGTGCCAGTATGAGTCTTGAACCTGGGGATAAATTTTTATTGTGCAGCGACGGGTTATGGGGATCAATCAAAGAGGGTGAGGTTACTGAAGCCTTGGCTGTGACGAGTGTGGCGAAAAGCGTTCCACGATTGATTGAAATGGCCCTGCAGCGAGGCGGCATTTATTGCGATAACGTCACTTGCATTGGCGTCGAATGGCAAAGTTAACTATTTTTTGAACCAGAAAGATTCTTCATGAGTTCCTCCTCTTTGGCTTCGCGCCAAACCCGCACCGCTGCAGAGCTGCGCCCCGTCACCATCACGCGCCGCTATACAGCGCATGCCGAAGGCTCAGTGCTGATTGAGTTTGGCGCAACCAAGGTGCTGTGTACGGCATCGGTTGAAGAGCGCGTACCACCGCACAAACGCGGTAGCGGCGAGGGTTGGGTCACAGCGGAGTACGGCATGCTGCCTCGCGCCACCCATACGCGCTCAGACCGCGAAGCCGCACGTGGCAAGCAAAGCGGACGCACGCAAGAAATCCAACGCCTCATTGGCCGTAGTCTTCGCGCCGTGTTTGATTTGAAGCTTTTGGGCGAGCGCACCATTGCACTCGATTGCGACGTGATTCAAGCCGATGGCGGCACGCGCACTGCCGCCATTACGGGTGCGTATGTGGCGGCGCACGATGCTGTCACGTGGCTCTTGGCGCAAGGAAAAATCACCGCATCGCCCTTGACGGATTCGATTGCTGCGATTTCGGTTGGCATTGTGCAAGGTACGCCGCTCCTTGATTTGGAATACACGGAAGACTCCGCTTGTGATACCGACATGAATGTGGTGATGACGGGCGCAGGCCATTTCGTCGAAGTGCAGGGCACAGCCGAAGGCGCTGCGTTTACGCGCACGGAGATGAACGAGCTGCTAGCCCTTGCCGAAAAAGGAATCGCAGAACTCGGGCAATTGCAAAAACAAGCTTTGGCAAAGTAAGGCGCGATGAAATTAGTCTTAGCTAGCAACAACCAAGGCAAATTAAAAGAGCTGCAAGCGCTGTTTGCGCCATTGGATATTGAGCTAGTGACTCAATCTTCGCTGGATATTCCAGAAGCCGAAGAGCCCTATGCGACCTTCATTCAAAACGCATTGACAAAAGCCCAGCATGCCTCCAAGCTCAGCGGCCTGCCTGCGGTGGCAGACGATGCGGGCTTTTGCATTGATGCCTTCGGTGGACAACCAGGCGTGGATACGAAACACTACGGCGTTAAAAACGGCTATCCCGCAGGTGATGAGGGCATGGTGGACGCGGCGCTCTTTCATATGCAAGGGCAAGCTAACCGCCGCGCAAAATTGGTTTGCTATTTGGTGGCAGTGCGCTCGCATGACGATCCGGAGCCGCTGATTGCCAAGGGCTATGCCGAAGGTGAACTTGCATTGGCGCGCATCGGCGCTGGCGGTTTTGGCTTCGATCCTGTGCTCTTCATCCCCGAAATTGGCAAGACGTTTGCCCAGTTGTCAGCCGACGAAAAAAATGCCCGCAGTCACCGTGGGCAGGCCGCAAGATTGATGGTTGAGCTCATCAAAAAGAACTGGCTATTGCAGTCCTCTCTCCCTTGACTTTGCTACGCGACATTCAACACTACATGCGCCCAGGCCTCTTGCAATTGCAAAGCCTGCCGCCGCTCTCTCTCTACGTTCACTTGCCTTGGTGCATTCAAAAATGCCCTTATTGCGACTTTAATAGTCATGCTGCTGGGGATGGCTTGCAGCAGAGCACCCAAGAGCGCTACATCGCCGCTTTGCTCGCCGATTTAGACGCAGCGCTGCCGCTGATTTGGGGGCGCAGCGTGCACAGCATCTTCATTGGCGGCGGCACGCCTAGCCTGTTTGCGCCCGAGCA
>JANPAY010000150.1:0-2100 GCA_031430155.1 Comamonadaceae bacterium | reverse complement strand
GTGCCGCAATACGGGCACTTGGACGCGCCGTCTTTGGCGACGTCAAGGTAGACCTTGGGATGCGTGTCCCATTGCTTCATGCCCGCCAAGGGCGATGGGCAAAAGATGCCGCCTTGAGCATTCAAGTCGGTGGGTTTGAGTTCAATGGTGGTTTGGGATTTAGGGCTAGTAGTCATGATGTGATTTTAGAGGAGACGCTTACAAAACCACTTTCACCATCGGATGCGTGGAGAGCGTGCGGTAGAGCTCGTCTAACTGCACTTGATCGGTTGCCCATACGTGCAGCGTTACGCCAAGATATTTGCCCGTGCTGGAGTCGCGCAGCTCAATGGTTGATGCGTCAAACTTGGGGTCAAAGCCTTTGGCAATCACGGTTAGTGCATGGACGAAGCCATCCACTCTTTTTCCCATCACTTTGATGGGAAAAAGCAGTGGAAACTCAATCAGGGATTTTTTTTCTTCAGTCAAAACTAAACATCACTTTCATCGCTTGTGCGCGGTCTGCCGCGAGGGCGAAGGCTTTGTCGGCCTCTTTGTAATTGATGGTCGCGGTGATGAGTGGTTTCACATCGACCATGCGCTTGTTGAGCATTTCAACGGCGTGTGCATACTCTTCGTGGAATCTAAACGCACCGCGCATCTCAAACTCTTTGGCGACGATCATGTTCATGGGGAGTTGCATGTCGCCGCCCATGCCGACTTGCACCAAGATGCCGCGTGGCTTCACCACATCCATCGCGCCTGCCAGCGCACGCGCATTGCCGCTGGCTTCAAACAGCACATCGAAATAGCCCTTGCTGGCGTTGAAAGAAGTGCTGTTGTAGGCGGCGAGTGCATCAGGCTCTGTACCCACGTTGATTGCGCGGTCTGCGCCCATCAGCAGCGCGGATTTGAGCGGCATCACCGCCATATCGGTCGCCACAATCTCAATCGCGCCTGCTTGTTTGGCCGCCAGCACAATCAGCGCACCAATCGGCCCGCAGCCCGTCACCAGCACGCGCTTACCAAAGAGTGGCCCCGCACGGCGCACGGCGTGCAGCGCCACCGATAGCGGCTCTGCCATCACGCCCTCAGCGTCGCTCACGTGGTCCTCAATCTTGTGTGCTTGCGTGGCATCTACCACCAAGGACTGGCGAAACGCGCCTTGCACATGCGGCGTGCGCATCGCGCTGCCGTAGTAGCGCATATCCAAGCAATGCATTTGCAATCCCGCTTGGCAATAGTGGCACAGCATGCAAGGGCGACTAGGGCTAATCGCCACGCGATCACCCGTCACAAACCCTTGTACCGCTTGACCTACAGCCGATATTTGTCCTGAGACTTCGTGACCCAGCACCATCGGCTCTTTAATGCGAATTGCACCAAAGCCGCCGTTTTGGTAGTAGTGCAAATCCGAGCCGCAAATGCCACCTGCTTTCACGCGGAGTAAGAGTTGGTTCGGTCCGACTTCAGGGACTTCCACGGTTTCGATGCGTAGATCGCGTGGGGCGTGGATGACCAAGGCTTCATGGGTTAGGACTGCATTCGCCATTACATCTTGACTCCGCTGTTTTTGATAATCGGCTGCCAGTCTGCAATTTGTTTCGCAACCAAGGCAGCGTATTCAGCCTGTGTCATTTGGTGATACACCACACCTAAGTCCAATAATTTCTTTTGCATCTCGGCGGACGCTAGCACTTCAGACAAGGCTTTGTAGAGCGTGTCCACCACGGGTTTGGGCATGCCTGCGGGACCCGAAATACCAAAATAGTTGTCGATGCGTAATTGCGGGAAGCCTGCCTCGGTGGTCGTTGGTACTTCGGGTAGCAAAGGCGAGCGACGCGCCGAGCTGACCGCCAGCGCTTTGATTTGTCCTGCTTTGACGAATGGCACAAAAGCCGTAATCACGTCGATACCCACAGGAATTTGTCCGCTGACCAAATCGGTCGTCATAGGCGCACCGCCGCGATAACCCACATGCTGCATATTACCTTTGACGATCGATTTAAAAAACTCACCGCTGATATGTCCAATGCTGGCGGGGCCTCCGCTACCAAACGACAAGCCACCTGCGGCGGTAGCGGCGGTGCGCATCTCGGCCAAGCTTTGCGGGCCTGTTTT
>JANPAY010000149.1:0-6552 GCA_031430155.1 Comamonadaceae bacterium | reverse complement strand
TCCACGCTGCGTGCGCGTTCGGTGGCTTTCAAGACCGATATTGCCGCGTCGCTTAAAGCCCAAGTGTGGCCGCTCTTAGCAAATACAACGATCAAGCCCGTGGTGTTTAAGACTTTCCCAGTAGCAGAAGCGGCAGAGGCCCATAAGCTCATGGAGTCGAACCAGCACATTGGCAAACTCGTTTTGACTTGGTAAACCTCATGCGCACAAAATTAATCGCTGGCAATTGGAAAATGAATGGCTCGCTAGCTGATAACGAGCTGCTCTGCAAGGCAATCCAGTCGGGGTTTGCAGGCCATGATGTCTCGCAAGCCACAGCTGCTGCGGTCTGTGTGCCATCGGTGTATTTGAATCAATTACATGACTTGCTTGCAGGCTCAAAAATCAGCCTTGGCTGTCAAGATATTTCTAGCCATGACAAGGGCGCATTCACAGGCGAAATCGCGAGCAGTATGCTCAAGGAGTTTGGTGTGCGCTACGCGATCGTCGGACACTCCGAGCGTCGCCAGTATCACGGCGAGACAGATACAGTGGTCGCCTTGAAAGCCAAGGCTGCTTTGGCCGCTGGCATCACGCCGATTGTGTGTGTGGGCGAATCACTCGCCGAGCGCGAATCAGGCAAAACCGAAGAAGTGGTGAAGCGCCAATTGGCCGCAGTCATCCACGAAAACGGCCACTGCATCAGCGAAATCGTGGTGGCTTACGAACCCGTATGGGCGATTGGCACGGGTAAGACAGCAACGCCTGAAATGGCACAAGCGGTTCACGCGGTGCTACGGGCGCAGCTTCATGCGGCAAGCCCTGTGGCAGCCGAGCGTGTTCAAATTTTGTACGGCGGCAGCATGAATGCCGCCAACGCAGCATCACTGCTCGCCATGGCGGATATCGACGGCGGACTCATTGGCGGCGCAGCACTCAAGGCAGCTGATTTTTTAAGCATCATTGCGGCAGCAAGATAAATCTTCAGACTCAATTCACATCAAAATCAATCTATTTAGGAAAATAAAAATGGACTCACTTTTAAATATTGTTCTCGCCGTTCAAATGCTAGTAGCTGTTGTGATGATCGGACTCATCCTCATTCAACAAGGTAAAGGCGCTGACATGGGCGCTGCCTTTGGTTCAGGTTCATCAGGCTCATTGTTTGGCGCGTCAGGTGGTGCCAACTTTATGTCACGCACGACAGGTATTTTGGCTGCCGTCTTTTTTGTCTGTACGCTTATTCTTGCTTACTTTGGCAACCTCAAGCCTGCACCAACGGGCAGCGTACTTGAGAGCGCTGTGCCCACCTCAACCGTTCCTACTTCGGCCGTGCCTGCTCCAGCCGCTTCCGCAGCCACAGGTTCAGCGCAAATCCCGACGAAATAAGTCACGCACTCACATCGGGTTTACCCTTTTTCAGGTTAAACTCGTCAGCTGTCTAAATCACGCAATCCTCTAGTGATTTTGATACGTAGTTTTTAGTGCCGTCGTGGTGAAATTGGTAGACACGCTATCTTGAGGGGGTAGTGGCGAAAGCTGTGCGAGTTCGAGTCTCGCCGACGGCACCATCACAAAAATAACAGCTAAAGCGCCATGCAACTCGACCAATATCTTCCCGTTTTATTGTTCATCATCGTAGGCGTTGCAGTTGGCGTTGTTCCCCAAGTCCTGGGTTACATCCTAGGTCCCAATCGCCCCGACGCGGCAAAAAATTCTGCTTTCGAATGCGGCTTCGAAGCCTTTGAAGATGCCCGCATGAAGTTCGATGTGCGCTACTACTTAGTCGCCATCCTGTTTATTCTTTTTGACTTAGAAATCGCCTTCCTCTTTCCTTGGGCGGTCGCGCTCAAAGATGTAGGCTTAGTTGGTTTTTGGTCTGTCATGATTTTCCTTGCGCTTCTCACCGTGGGCTTCGCCTACGAGTGGAAAAAAGGCGCGTTGGACTGGGAATAGCTTAGAGGCACTAAAAAATGATTGAAGGCGTATTTAAAGAAGGTTTTGCCACGACGAGTTACGACTCGATTGTGAATTGGGCTAAAACAGGTTCAATGTGGCCCGTCTCGTTTGGCCTCGCATGCTGCGCGGTTGAGATGATTCATGCGGGCTGCGCACGCTACGACATCGATCGTTTTGGCATCATTTTTCGCCCAAGTCCACGTCAATCTGACGTGATGATTGTGGCGGGCACGCTGTGCAACAAAATGGCACCTGCCCTTCGGAAGGTTTACGACCAAATGTCCGAACCGCGCTGGGTGATCTCGATGGGATCCTGTGCCAATGGCGGTGGCTACTACCACTACAGCTATTCAGTGGTCCGCGGCTGTGATCGCATCGTGCCAGTCGACGTCTACGTGCCGGGATGCCCACCAACCGCCGAAGCACTGCTTTACGGCATCATCCAGTTGCAGCAAAAAGTGCGCCGCACCCACACGATTGCGAGGGCTTGAAATTATGTCTCTGGCAAAATTAGAAGCCCTCAAATCCAACCTCGTCGTCGCCCTTGGCGACAAAGTCAAAAGCATCGAACTCGATAGCTTTGGCGCTGCGAATAGTGAGGTTGGCGAACTCAATATCATCGTTTCACCGCAAAACTATTTGGTTGTTGCGACAGCCCTCAAAAACGATCCGGGTTGTCAGTTTGAACAACTCATCGACGTGTGCGGCATCGATTACTCCGAGTACAAAGAAGGCACTTATGAAGGCGCACGCTACTGCGTCGTCTCGCACTTACTCTCCGTCAGCCTCAACCAACGCGTGAGACTCAAGGTATTTGCAGCGGACGACGACATGCCCATCGTGCCATCGCTGACCAGCATTTGGTCAAGCGCCAATTGGTTCGAACGCGAAGCTTTCGATTTGTTTGGCATCGTGTTTGATGGTCACAACGACCTCAGACGCATCTTGACTGACTACGGCTTTATTGGTCATCCCTTCCGCAAGGATTTCCCGACTAGCGGTCACGTGGAAATGCGCTATGACGAAGTGGCAAAGCGCGTGGTGTACCAGCCCGTAACCATTGAGCCACGTGAGATCACGCCGCGCATCATCCGCGAAACCAATTACGGCGGCATCAAAGGCTCCGTCCTTAATGTGCAATCAGCCGAGGTGAAATAAAAATGGCTGAAATTAAAAACTACACCCTAAATTTTGGCCCTCAGCATCCTGCTGCGCATGGCGTGCTGCGATTGGTCTTAGAGCTAGACGGCGAGGTCATTCAACGTGCCGACCCGCATATCGGACTTTTGCACCGAGCTACTGAAAAGCTAGCCGAAACCAAGACCTACATGCAGTCGCTGCCCTACATGGACCGACTCGATTACGTCTCCATGATGTGTAACGAGCACGCCTATTGCTTGGCGATTGAAAAGATGATGGGCATCCAAGTGCCTGAGCGCGCCCAGTACATCCGCGTGATGTTTGCCGAAATCACCCGCGTGCTCAATCATCTCTTATGGGTCGGTGCCCACGGACTCGATTGCGGCGCGATGGCGATCATGCTCTACGCCTTTCGCGAACGAGAAGATTTGTTTGATATTTACGAGGCGGTGTCGGGTGCGCGTATGCATGCAGCCTACTTCCGACCAGGCGGCGTGTACCGCGACTTGCCAGACCAAATGCCGCAGTACAAGGTTAGCAAAATCAAGAATGCAAAGGCACTCGCCAAGCTAAACGAAAATCGCCAAGGCTCGGTACTCGATTTCATTGAAGACTTCACCAACCGCTTCCCCAAGTGCTTGGACGAATACCACACACTCCTCACCGAAAACCGAATCTGGAAGCAACGCACCGTGGGCATTGGCGTGGTTAGCCCTGAGCGAGCGCTCAACATGGGCTATACAGGTCCAATGCTGCGCGGCTCGGGTGTGGCGTGGGATTTACGAAAAAAACAACCCTATGACGTGTACGCCAAGATGGATTTTGATATTCCTGTTGGCAAAACAGGTGACAGCTACGACCGTTACCTCGTTCGCATGGAAGAGATGGCGCAATCAAACCGCATCATCCAACAGTGCGTGGCTTGGCTCAAGGCCAACCCAGGTCCTGTGATTACTGATAACCACAAAGTCGCCGCGCCCGATCGTGAATCTATGAAGTCGAATATGGAGGAACTCATCCACCATTTCAAACTCTTCACAGAGGGCTTCTGTGTCCCGGAAGGCGAAGCCTATTCGGCAGTCGAACACCCCAAGGGCGAATTCGGCATTTACATGGTGAGTGACGGCGCCAACAAACCCTACCGCCTAAAAATCCGCTCCGCAGGCTTTGCGCACCTTTCTGGCCTAGACGAATTGGCACGCGGCCACATGATTGCCGATGCCGTCGCCATTATTGGCACGATGGACATTGTGTTTGGTGAGATTGATAGGTAATGATGATGAGCACTTTTTCTGAATCCACCCTTGCGCGCTTCGCACACGAAGTCGCCAAATACCCCGCTGACCAAAAGCAATCGGCTGTGATGGCTTGTCTTGCGATTGCCCAACAGGAACTTGGCTTTGTGTCACCTGAATCTGAAGCCGCCATTGGCGCTTACCTCGGTATGCCTGTGATTGCCGTACACGAAGTCACGACCTTCTACAACATGTACAACCAAGGGCCAGTGGGCAAGTTCAAGCTGAACGTGTGCACCAATTTACCTTGCCAATTGGGTGCGCATGGCGGTGGTCAAAAAGCGCTGGATTATGTTTGCAGCAAGCTGGGCGTGCAGCCTTACGGCACAACGCCTGATGGCGTGTTTACCGTGCAGCCTTCTGAGTGCTTGGGCGCTTGTGCCGATGCGCCTGTGATGCTGGTGAATGACCGCGATATGTGCAGCTTGATGACAAACGCGAAGTTGGATGCACTCATTGATGGGTTGAAAGCAGAGGCGGCGAAATGAGCACCACCATGAGCACATTCAACACCAGCCCTAGCGCACAAAATTTCCTCTCGCAATTTGCCGCAACGGGCAACGAGACATCTTTCCATGGTCGCCACATCAACCCACAAATCATGGCAGGATTGGATGGCAAAAATTGGTCGCTGAAAGACTACGAAGCACGCGGCGGTTATGCGGCTTTGAAGAAAATTCTGGGTAAAGATGGCAGCGGATCAGAGCCGCTTACACAAGATCAAGTGATTGCCACACTGAAAGAATCTGCTCTGCGTGGACGTGGCGGGGCAGGCTTCCCGACGGGTCTGAAGTGGAGCTTTATGCCCAAGACCTTCCCGGGTCAAAAGTACATCGTTTGCAATTCGGATGAAGGCGAACCAGGCACTTGCAAAGACCGCGACATCTTGCAATACAACCCTCATATCGTGATCGAGGGCATGATCATTGCCGGCTTTTCTATCGGTGCATCTGTTGGTTACAACTACATCCACGGCGAGATTTTTGCGACCTATGACCGCTTTGAAGCGGCACTAGAAGAAGCACGTGCTGCGGGCTATTTGGGCGAGAACATTTGCGGCGCAGGATTCAATTTTCAGCTCCATGCTTTCCACGGATTTGGCGCTTACATCTGCGGCGAAGAGACCGCGCTACTCGAATCACTGGAAGGCAAAAAAGGCCAACCCCGCTTCAAACCGCCCTTCCCAGCCAGTTTTGGTTTGTACGGCAAGCCCACCACCATTAACAACACCGAAACCTTTGCAGCTGTGCCGTGGATTATTAGGAATGGCGGGCAAGCGTATTTGGAATGCGGCAAGCCCAACAATGGCGGTACGAAGATCTTCTCGATCAGCGGCGATGTGGCGCGTCCTGGTAATTACGAAATCCCGATGGGTACGCCGTTTTCTAAGCTTTTGGAACTCGCAGGCGGCATTCGCGACGCGGACAAAGGTCGTACATTGAAAGCCGTGATTCCTGGCGGTTCGTCCATGCCTGTGCTACCGGCCGACATCATGATGGCGACCGACATGGACTACGACAGCATCGCCAAAGCAGGCTCGATGCTGGGCTCAGGCGCGGTCATCGTGATGGACGACACACGCTGCATGGTCAAGTCCATGCTGCGCCTCTCCTACTTCTACATGCACGAGAGCTGCGGTCAATGCACACCGTGCCGCGAGGGCACAGGCTGGCTGTGGCGCGTCATCAACCGCATCGAACACGGCGAAGGCAAGCCTGAGGATTTAGATTTGCTGAACTCAGTTGCCGACAACATCCAAGGCCGAACCATCTGCGCACTAGGCGATGCAGCCGCCATGCCGATGCGCGCCTTCATCAAACATTTCCGCTCGGAGTTCGAGCACCACATCACGCACAAGACCTGTCTTGTGCCGCAAGATTGAGATATGAACTATGAGCATGATTGAATTCGAACTCGACGGACAAAAAGTAGAAGCGCCTGCTGGCAGCATGGTGATTGCCGCTGCTGAGGCGGCCGGTACCTACATTCCGCATTTTTGCTATCACAAGAAGTTGACCGTAGCCGCCAACTGCCGCATGTGCTTGGTTGACATTGAAAAAATGCCCAAGCCCATGCCTGCGTGTGCCACGGCCATTGCCCCTGGCATGATTGTTCGCACCAAGAGCGACAAAGCCATCAAAGCGCAGCAGTCCGTGATGGAGTTTTTGCTGATTAACCA
>JANPAY010000148.1:0-6989 GCA_031430155.1 Comamonadaceae bacterium | reverse complement strand
CGCTGGTTCCTGGTTATCACGGTGTGGATCAAGATGCTGCACTGTTGCAACGCGAAGCGGACGGTATTGGCTATCCCGTGCTGATTAAAGCCAGCGCAGGTGGCGGCGGCAAGGGAATGCGGATTGTGGACAAGGCTGCTGATTTTGCAGCTAGTCTTGCCTCGTGCAAACGAGAAGCCATCAACAGCTTTGGCAACGATTCGGTGCTGATTGAAAAGTATGTGCAGCGCCCGCGTCATATCGAAATTCAAGTGTTCGGTGACACGCAAGGCAACTGCGTCTACCTCTTTGAACGCGATTGCTCGGTGCAGCGGCGGCATCAAAAAGTATTGGAAGAGGCGCCTGCACCTGGCCTGTCGCAAGCTATGCGCGAAGCGATGGGCGCTGCAGCAGTGGCGGCGGCCAAGGCGGTGAACTATGTGGGCGCAGGGACGGTTGAATTTATCGTCGAGCAATCAAATAGCGGCATGAAGTTCTTCTTTATGGAGATGAACACGCGCTTGCAGGTGGAGCATCCTGTGACTGAAGCCATCACGGGACTCGATTTGGTGGAGTGGCAGTTGCGCGTGGCCTCGGGCGAGCCAATGCCGTTCGCGCAAGATCAACTTCAAATTAAAGGGCACGCGATTGAAGCGCGGATTTGCGCGGAGTCGCCTGATAACAACTTTTTGCCAGCAACAGGAACGCTGCATGTGTATCGGCATGGGGCGCACTTGGAGTTCACCCCCACACCCCCGCCCACTCCCCCGCGGGGTGAGGGGGTTACGCGCGTAGATTGTGGCGGGCGCGAGGGCGACACGATTTCGCCATTTTATGACTCGATGATTGCCAAACTCATTGTGCATGGTGACACACGAGAACACGCTCTCGCCTTACTGGACAAGGCTTTAAGTGAAACACACATCGTCGGATTGCAAACCAATGTGCAGTTTTTGCGCCATGTCTTGGCCAGCGAATCGTTTGCCAAAGCCAACCTTGATACGGCTTTAATTGAGCGCGAACGGGCTGTCCTTTTTGATCAGCATCCTGTTGCAAATGATGAGGCGATTGACGCTGCTGTTGCCCACATCGTGCGACAAGAGAAAGCGCTGGCAGGCGATGACCCGCTCTCTAAGCGCGACGCATGGCGAGCTTATGGCGAGAGCACACGTCGTTTCGATTTTGAAATAGAGGATAGCGTGCAGGCCAAATCTTATAAGGCTTCCCAGCTTGCCACTCTTGCAAGCGAAGCACAGTATGGCTTGCAGGCCGTTTATGTGCAAAAGAGCGAGGCGATGGACGAGATACATGTCTTTATGGACAAGGGTGCAGCGACGATCAAACACATCAATCTCTTGTCCTTGGTCACAGCGCAGGACGCTCATGCTGGCGGCGGGTTGAATGCGCCCATGCCAGGCAAAGTGGTGTCATTCGAGGTGAAGGCAGGCGACGCTGTGACCAAAGGTCAACGTGTCGCGGTGATGGAGGCGATGAAGATGGAACACGCTATTACAGCGCCAGCGGATGGCGTGGTGGGAGAGCTGCTCTACGCAGCAGGCGAGCAAGTTGCAGAAGGTGCGGCGTTGCTGACATTAATTTAAGGAGTAAACATGATTCCTAATAAAGTAAAACTCGTCGATGTCGGCCCCCGCGATGGCTTGCAAAATGAAAAGCAAGTTGTCCCTACCGAGGTCAAGATTGAGCTGATCCATCGCCTACAAAACGCGGGACTGACGGAGATTGAAACGACTAGTTTTGTCTCGCCCAAATGGGTGCCGCAGATGAAGGACAACGTGCGTGTTTTGGTGGGCATTGAGCGCAAGGCTGACGTGCGCTATTCTGCACTCGTCCCCAATATGAAAGGCTTGGAAGCTTTGCTGGATATGCCCTTGCATCTTAGACCGCAAGAAATTGTGGTGTTCTTTGCAGCGACCGAAACGTTTAGCCAACAAAATACGAATTGCTCCATTGCGGAGAGCTTGGAGCGCATTGCGCCCGTGGTCGTAGCGGCTCGCGCGGCAGGCTTGTATGTGCGTGGCACAGTGTCGTGTGCGCTGGGGTGTCCGTATGAGGGTGAAGTCGATCCCGCTGTGGTGGGACGCATCGCCAAAGCGCAAAAAGACATGGGCGTTCAGCACATGGGTGTACCCGACACGATTGGTGTAGGCACGCCGCGCAGGGTTCAAGCGGTGTTTGAACAAGTTTTAAAGTCATTCGATTTGGCGGATGTCTCAGGGCACTTTCACGACACTTACGGCATGGCGCTGGCTAACACTTTGGCGGCGCTAGCGCTAGGCGTGGCGACGTTTGATGCCTCGATTGCGGGCTTGGGTGGCTGCCCCTATGCCAAAGGCGCGACGGGCAATGTGGCGACCGAAGACGTGGTCTACATGCTGCACGGCATGGGGATTGAGACAGGCATTGATTTGGATGCGCTGATTGACGCGGGGCAGTTTATTAGCGAGCAGCTTGGGCGCCCAACCAACTCACGCGCTGCCAAAGCCTTGATATCGAAGCGCTTAAACGTTTAAGCTGCGGTCTCGCCCCGTGGGTAGCGCTTAATCGCGTTACCAAATACGCTCACCACTTCGTCGGACTTGCTCATCGTCACGTCCATGTCCTTGACTAAGCCATCGCTGAGACCATACACCCAGCCATGTACCGACACTTTTTGGCCGCGTGTCCATGCGTCTTGCAAGATGTTGGACATAGCCACGTTGCCGACTTGCTCAATCACATTCATTTCACACAGCGTGTTCTCTTGATCGTGTTGGCACAGGTGCATCAAGCGTTGGCGGTGGCGTAGCTTCACATCAATCACGTGGCGCAACCAGTTGTCGGCCAAGCCAATACGCGTGCCGCGCGACGCAGCTTGCACGCCGCCGCAACCGTAATGCCCCACTACGATGATGTGCTCGACCTTAAG
Source organism: Comamonadaceae bacterium (assembly GCA_031430155.1). Lineage (GTDB taxonomy): Bacteria > Pseudomonadota > Gammaproteobacteria > Burkholderiales > Burkholderiaceae_C > JASGCK01. The sequence goes on along the minus strand of JANPAY010000148.1, from coordinate 4,084 downwards.
ATGCTCCACTGCGTATTGAATGACGGACAACGCGTTTAAATCGGAATGTGGAACAAGGTTAGCGACGTTACGGTGAACGAACACTTCGCCCGGCGCTAGTCCTGTGATTTCGTTGGCGGGCACACGCGAGTCCGAGCAACCAATCCACAGATATTTGGGGGTTTGCTGGTGCTGGAGTTCGTCAAAAAAGCCAGGATGTTTTTCTTCAACCGCCTTTGCCCATGCGCGGTTGTTGGCGAATAAATGTTGCAGTGAGTGATTGCTTGAAGTCATCAAACAATCTTAACGCCTAAACGATTTTGACGCTGAGGTTGGGCAAGCCATCAATATGGCAGTCAATCACGTCGCCGCGAACCACAGGCCCAACATTCTCAGGCGTTCCCGAGTAAATGATGTCGCCTGGAAAGAGCTCGAACGCCTGTGAGAGCTTACTAATTTGCTCGGCCACACTCCAAATCATCAGACTCAAATCCGCATTTTGTTTGGTGGTGCCGTTCACTTTGAGCCAAATCGCCGCTTTACCGATGTGACCAAAGCTGCTGACAGGATGAATGGGGCCAATCGGCGCAGACTGATCAAAGCTCTTGCCAATTTCCCACGGCTTCTTTTCGTCGCCCATGGCACGCTGCAAATCGCGCCGCGTCATATCTAACCCCAGCGCGTAGCCGTAGACATATTCCAGTGCTTTATCAATGGGAATATCGCGGCCGCCTTTGTTGAGTGCCGCGACCAATTCGACTTCGTAGTGATAGTTTTTAGTCAGCGTGGGGTATTTGTGGTCAGGCACCGTATTGGGTGCCACGTATTGAATCGCATCTGTTGGTTTTTGAAAAAAGAACGGCGGCTCGCGGTCAGGATTCGATCCCATCTCAATCGCATGCGCTCGGTAGTTACGGCCAATGCAATAAATACGGCGCACGGGGAAGGACTGTGTGCCACCCACAATGGGTACGGTGATTGAAGGCAAGGCAAAAATAGGGGTGCCTGCCGAGCTATACGTGGTTTGGGCTGTGGCAGATGCACCCAGCAAAGCCGCGCCCGCTGTGGCTCCCAGGCCAGCGGTTGTTTTGAGTAAAGAGCGGCGAGTGGGTACTAGTGGATTGGTTTTCATGAGTGATCCTTTAAACAAATGCAAAAAATTAGTGTATCTGATGCCGCCAATAGCGCATGTCCGTTTGTCGCTGGCATGTCACCTCGTCTGGCAAGTCGCTCGCCCACTTTGCTGCACCGCAACTACTAGATTGCACCGTTTGAATCTTGCGCTCCACGTAACGCTCCATCACCTCGGGGCGCGGATGCGCAAAACGATTGCGATACCCCGCTTGCACGATGGCCAGTTTGGGTTTGACGGCATCCAAAAATACCTCGCTAGACGATGTTTTACTGCCGTGATGCGGTACGAGTAATACGGTTGAAGCTAAAGACTTTTTCTCTGGCTGATTAGCCTGCAAGCTAAGTAGCGCTTGCTCTTGCGGCATTTCAATGTCGGCAGCGAGCAGCGCGGATTGCGGCTTAGCGGCATCTGCATTTGTGATTTTGAGCACGCAGGATATAGCATTGGGTTTGGGATTTTTGCTAGCATCCAAGTCTGCCGTTTGCGGGTGCAGCACGTCAAATCGCACGCTATCCCATGACCATGTTTGACCAGCATAGCAAGGCTCGCTGCCCTCGGGCAGGCCAAGCGCCATAAGGTCTACGGGACGATTGACGGATGTTATGACGCGACTTTGGGGTTGCATTGCCAGCACCGCTTTTGCGCCGCCCGTATGGTCGCTGTCTTTGTGACTGAGCATGAGCACGTCCAGCCGCTCGCCTAATGCTCGCAAAAGCGGCACGATGGTGCGGTGACCCGCGTCGCTCTCACGCGAAAAGCGCGGCCCCGCATCAAATAGCAGACTGTGAGTCGCCGTCCGAATGAGTACCGAGTTGCCCTGCCCTATGTCAATGGCGAGCAGCTCAAACTGTCCGTTGGCAGGACGCATCGGCTGCCACAAGAATGCGGGCGCAAGCAATAGCGATGTCAGCAAAGCCTTACCTGCTAAAACTTTCCAGCGATTGATGGTATGCAGCGGCAACACAAGTAGCACACCGCCCAGCACGGCCAACGCACTCACATAGAGCGGCGGTGCAGGCGTGGTGTACACCGCGTAGGGCAAGCCAGCCAACCACTTCAGTAGCACCGCGAGCGTGCTCACGCCTAGCGCTGCCACATCCCATAGCGGCGTGAAAAGCGTGCCCAACATGGCCAGCGGCGTGACGATGAGCGTGACGACAGGAATGGCCACGGCGTTAGCTAGCAAACCGACCAGCGAAACTTGCTGGAACAAGAGTAGCGTCAAAGGCGCCAGCGCCAGTGTGATGATCCATTGCTCGCGAATCATGGCCCACGCTTTGCTCTTGTGCTCGCCACCATCAGACGCAAATAGCACCGCGACTGCCACAAAGCTAAGCCAAAACCCAGCTTGCAACATCGCCCACGGATCAATCGCCAGCACCACCACGGCGGCCAGCAGCCACGCGGCGTACCAAGGCCAGCGTAGACCCACCCATCGCAGCAGTGAAAACGTCGCCAGCATCCAAATCGTGCGCTGCGCAGGCACGCCCCAGCCTGAAAACCACGCGTAGAGCGTTGCCAGCAATAGCCCGCCAATCAAGCCTGCATGCACGGCAGGCAATGCTAGGCATAAGCGAGGCGTGATACGCACCGAACGCCGCCAAGCAAGGCTAATCAACAAGGCGGCAAGCCACGCAAACATGGTGATGTGCAAACCCGAAATACTCATCAAATGCGCCACGCCCGTCGCTCTAAAAATATCCCAATCCGCGCGTTCAATCGCGGCTTGATCGCCTGCCACCAACGCCGCAATCACACCTGCGGCCGAGCGCTCATCGGCGCCGCCTAATCGCTGAAAGACCTTATCCCGTATGGCTTGCCTAGCACGCTCCATGCTGTAGGCCGCATTCCAATTGACTTGTCCAAGCTGCTTGGGCGGTGTTTGCTTTTTGTTTTCACGCACATAACCCGATGCGCCTGCGCCCTGCTCCCACATCCATAGTTCGTAATCAAAGCCATGCGGATTGCTATTCCCATGCGGGGCTTTGAGGCGTACCGTGAACTGCCAGCGCTCGCCCGCTTTTGGCTGCACATTTGCGTCTTCTAAATTGAAGGACGACCCGTCATCGTTGAAATCGCGTCTGTACCAAGACAGCAACACGCGTGGCGGCAAAGTCACGGGCTTGTTGTTTAGATGCGCGGCTTCCACTTCAAAGCGAAAGCGCAGACCTGTCTCTAAGCGCTGCGGCATAGCACTCACGATGCCGACGACTTCGATGTCTGCGCCCTCAAGCTGCGGATTGATTGCTGTTTGCAAATAGCTAGTCGCTCGCCAACCCGTGACGCCAAACGCGAGCAGCAAAGCGCAAACAGCTGTCATTCCCGTGAAGACGGGAATCCACTTCCCCCAGCGCACCCTACTCGCCCGCAGGCCAAGCCAGCTAAGCACCACCAAAGCAAGTGCCGCGCAAGCCATATAGGATGTGGCCTGCCACAGGGTGCTTTGCTGCAATTGCAAAGCCACGCCAGCGATGAGCCCCAAAAAAAATACGATTAACATCGCTGCACTTTACAAGGAAATCTTATGACCACACCCTACGAACAACTCGCCAAACTCAATATCACCCTGCCGCCTGTGGGCGTACCCGCCGCCGCCTACGTGCCATTCGCGCAAACAGGAAACTTGATTTTTTTAAGCGGTCACATCGCTAAAAAATATGATTCTGGCGCGGCCATTGTGTGGACGGGCAAGCTTGGCGAAAACCTAATGACAGCCGACGGCAACGCGGCAGCACGTGCCGTAGCGATTGATTTACTCGGCACGCTAGAAGCCGCTTGCAAAGCCGCAGGCAAAGATTTAAATGCAGTCAAGCGCATCGTCAAAATCATGGGTCTCGTCAACTCCACCGACAGCTATACCGAGCAGCATTTGGTCATCAATGGCGCATCAGAATTGATTGCCGAGGTATTTGGTAGCACAGTAGGAAGCCATGCTAGGTCTGCCTTTGGCGTGATTCAGTTGCCGATGGG
>JANPAY010000147.1:0-7185 GCA_031430155.1 Comamonadaceae bacterium | reverse complement strand
CGATGCTGTACTTCAAAGCACTCATTCACGGCATCGACGAGCTACCAATGGCAGATGCCCTCATTCGCGCTCAGATTGACGAAGAGGCAAAAACCCTAGGCTGGCCTGCCTTGCACACGAGTTTGGCTCTAGTCGATCCTGTCACTGCGGCAAGACTGTCTCCCAACGATAGCCAGCGCATTCAGCGAGCTTTAGAGGTTTTTCGGTCAACAGGCAAACCGCTCTCTAGCTATTTCAAACCAGCAGGTAGCCCGCAGGCCGCATCTACATTGGCCTTCCAGCTCATTGCTCTGGAACCCGAATCTAGACAAGGTCTGCACGAGCGCATTGCTGCGCGATTTGATGCGATGTTGGCTAACGGCTTGGTGGACGAAGTACGTGCTTTAAAGGCGTGCGTTAATTTGCACGCTGATTTGCCTTCGATGCGCTGCGTCGGCTACCGCCAAGTGTGGGAGTTTTTAGATGGTGCGTGCGGTGAGGCTGAAATGCGAGAACGCGGTATCGCGGCAACAAGGCAGCTCGCCAAGCGTCAGCTGACGTGGCTTAGGGGTTGGGAAGGGAAAATCTCACTCCCCCAAGTAAGCGGCACGGACACGTGGGTCGTGGAGCAAATCCTGAGCCTGCCCACTCATCGTAATCAAACCTGACTCCATCACGTAGGCACGGTCGGCTATTTGCAACGCCAGTTTGGCGTTTTGTTCGACCAATAAAACAGTGACGCCTTGGCTTCGCACCTCGCGCACCACATCAAAAATCTTTTCCACCATCAGCGGCGACAAGCCCATCGAAGGCTCATCAAGTAGTAACATTTTTGGACGCGACATCAGCGCCCGTGCCATCGCCAGCATTTGTTGCTCGCCGCCCGACATCGTGCCTGCAAGCTGATTTTTACGCTCTTTCAAGCGGGGAAAAGTTGCAAATGCTCGCTCCACGTCATCTGCAATTTGCGATTTGGCGTCCACGCTAGTCACACTGTACGCACCCATTTGCAAATTCTCCAAAATCGTCATGCGGGTGAAGACACCACGCCCTTCGGGAACCATGGCTAACCCTTGACCCACCAAATCCCACGCGCCGCGGCCTGTGATGGATTGGCCCATAAATTCAATTTCGCCCGATTGGAGTGGCAGCGAACCCGTCAGCGCCTTCATCGTTGTCGTTTTGCCTGCGCCGTTAGAGCCAATCAAGGTGACGAGTTCGCCCTCGCCCACCTCAAGGTCAATGCCCTTGACTGCTTGGATGCCGCCATACGCGACTTTTAAATTTTTAACGCTGAGCATCATTTTGTCGCCTCACTCGCTTCGGCTTCGTGACTCGCGCCTAAGTAAGCTTCAATCACTTTAGGATCGCGCTGAACCACGGCTGGCGTGCCTTCAGCGATCACCTTGCCGTAATCGAGTACCGTCACGCGGTCGCACAGTCCCATCACCAATTTCACGTCGTGCTCAATCAACAGCACCGACTTGCCATCTTTGCGAATGCGATCAATCAACGCGCGCAGCGTCACTTTTTCTGTCGCGTTCATACCAGCGGCAGGCTCGTCTAGCGCGAGCAGCTTGGGATTCGTTGCCAGCGCACGCGCAATTTCTAAGCGGCGCTGATCGCCATAACTCAACGTCTTGGCACGTGCATCGGCCAGTTCGCCAATGCCCACGTAATCGAGTAACTCGTGCGCTCGAATCTGAATTTGACGCTCTTCGCGCTTAAAGCCTCTTGTACGTAGCATCGCACCCCAAATACTGGATTTGGTGCGGCAATGCTGACCGACCATCACGTTTTCTAGCGCCGTCATTTCGGCAAATAAACGGATGTTTTGAAAGGTGCGTGCAATGCCAGCCTGTGCCACGCGATGCACAGCAGAAGGCTTGTAGGGCTTGCTGGATAAGGCGAAGCTGCCACTGTCGGGTTCATATAACCCCGTGATGACGTTAAAGAAGGTCGTTTTACCCGCGCCATTGGGGCCAATCAAACCGTAGACTTCGCCCGCTTTAATTTCTAAGCCCACGTCGTTTAAAGCTTGCAAGCCGCCAAAGCGCTTGGACGCTTTCTCTACTTTTAAGACGATCTCGCTCATGCGGCTGCTCCTGACCCATTAGTCGTGGGTTTATTTTTCAGCGATTTGCCGCGCTCAGGACTTGGCCACAGTCCTTTGGGTCGCGCCAGCATGATGCCAATCATCGCCAGTGCAATCAGCAACTGACGCAAGATGGAGGCATCTAATCGCCCGCCAGTGATCTGCTGCAAATCCACAATGCTAGAGAACCAGCGAAGGCCTTCGGGCAAAACCGCCAGCAAAATAGCGCCAAGCACGACGCCTGGTAAATGACCAATGCCGCCCAGCACGACCATCGCCACAATCATCACGGACTCCATCAGTGAGAACGACTCTGGAGAGATAAACCCTTGGAACGACGCGAACAAGACACCCGAGACGCCGCCAAACGTTGCGCCCATACCAAAGGCCAGCAGTTTCAAGTTACGTGTGTTAATCCCCATCGCTTTGGCTGCAATTTCGTCTTCCCGAATCGCCATCCACGCCCTACCAACGCGCGAATCGGCTAAACGATGGCTAATCACAATCGCAACGATAACGAGCGTTAAAAATAAATAGTAGTAAAGCGTGACCGAAGAAAATTCGATAAACCCAAGGTCTAGTTTTTTACCAATATCCCAGCCAAAAAATCGCGCTGAGTCAATCTGACCAAGGCCTTTAGGGCCATTGGTAATGTTGGCGGGTTGATCGAGATTGTTCAAAAAGACACGGATGATTTCGCCAAACCCAAGCGTGACGATGGCGAGATAGTCGCCGCGCAACCTGAGCGTAGGGGCGCCAAGCAGGATGCCAAATAAACCCGCGACGACAACGGCCAGCGGAATCACCAGCCACAGCGACACATGCAGACCTGCGGGGAACATCATGGCGATCCATGCAAAAGTTTCCGTTAGATGCGGCGAGGCCAAGAGCGCGTACAAATACGCGCCAACCGCAAAGAACGCGACGTAACCCAAATCGAGCAGGCCTGCGTAACCCACCACGATGTTGAGACCAATGGCAAGCAATACATAGAGCAACGCCATATCGGCAGTGCGCACCCAAAAGTTACCCATTTGCTGCAGACCCAGTGGCAGCAAAACCAATAAAAGAATGAAGATGATTTTTTTCATGCTCGATCCGCCACACGTTCGCCAAGCAGCCCTGAAGGTCTAATCGTGAGCACCACAATGAGCACAATAAAAGCAAAAATATCCGAGTACTGGCTACCCAAAACGCCGCCCGTCATCTGGCCGATGTAGCCCGAGCCAATCGACTCAATCAACCCGAGCAACATCCCGCCCAGCACCGCACCGCCCAGATTGCCAATACCACCAAACACCGCAGCCGTAAAGGCTTTCAGGCCTGGCATAAAACCCATCGCGTGCTGAGCCGTGCCGTAGTTCGCTGCCCACATCACGCCAGCAATAGCCGCTAAAACAGCCCCAATAATGAAAGTCGCTGAAATCACGCGATCAGGCTGCACACCCATCAGCGCCGCCACACGTGGGTTCTCGGCTGTTGCTCGCATCGCGCGGCCAAGGCGTGTGCGGTTCACTACCCATGAAAGCGTTGCCAAGCTAATCGCCGTGACAGCCAAAATCAAAATTTGCGTTGGTGTGATGACGGCTCCGCCTAAGTAAATGGGGTCATTAGGAAGCATCGTCGGATACGCCTTAGGGTTAGGCTTCCAAATGACCATGGCGAGCGTTTGCAAGAGCAAGCTCATGCCAATGGCGGTAATCAGCGGTGCGAGCTTGGGCGCATTGCGCAGCGGGCGATAAGCAATTTTTTCAATGCAAAAATTAAGCGCTGCGCAAACCACGCAAGCAATCAAGAGCGCCAATAGCAAAATCAGCCAGCCAGGGGCATTTGGCATCGCATCCCGCATCAAATTGATGCACGAGTAACTGGTGAGCGCGCCCACCATCAGCACCTCGCCATGCGCGAAGTTAATCAAATTAATGATGCCGTACACCATCGTGTAACCCAGTGCCACCAGCGCATACATGCTGCCGAGCACCAATCCGTTGATGATTTGTTGGAGGAATGTCTCCATGCTTTTTGAATCCTATTTTTAACTTCTAGTTTTTCTTATTTAAGGCTTTCAATTCAGCCAGCTTGGCGGCAATCTTAATCTCTAGACCCCGTTCTACAGGTTGGTAGAACTGCTGAGCGGGTAATCCCTCAGGAAAGTAAGTCTCTCCCGCTGCAAATGCGCCCTCCTCATCGTGCGCATAGCGATAGCTCTTGCCGTAGTCCAAATCCTTCATCAGCTTGGTAGGTGCATTTCTGAGGTGCAGCGGAATCGGTCTTGTGCCGTCTTGCTTGATGAATTTCTTGGTGGCGTTAAACGCTTTGTAGACCGCATTCGACTTGGGTGCAACAGCTAAATACACCACGCACTGCGCGAGGGTGAGCTCGCCTTCGGGCGAACCCAGCCGCTCATAGGTTTCGGCGGCATCCAGCGCAAGCCTTAGCGCACGGGGGTCGGCAAGGCCGATGTCCTCGGAAGCCATACGGATTAAGCGCCGCACGATGTAGCGCGGATCGACACCGCCATCCAACATGCGCACGAGCCAATACAGCGACGCATCGGGGTCGGAGCCGCGCACGGATTTATGCAACGCGGAGATGGTGTCATAGAACTGCTCACCGCTTTTGTCGTAGCGCCGTAGCCGCTCGCCCAGCACTTTTTGCAGCCAGTCATTGGTGATGAGCGCGAGCTTTTCTTTTGTGGCCACAACGCTCAAGGTTTCAATCGTGTTGATGAGGCGGCGGGCATCGCCATCGGCGTAGGCGACCAATGTTTGGGCGGCAGCATCTTCAACTTGCAAGCCATTTGATTCGGCAAGTGCCTTATCCAAAATTGTCCGTAAACCCATGTCCGATATGGGCTGTAGCACGTACACAACGGCTCTAGACAAGAGCGCGGAGTTGACCTCAAAGCTAGGATTTTCAGTCGTCGCGCCAATAAACGTAAACAGCCCCGACTCAACATGCGGCAAAAAAGCGTCTTGTTGCGATTTGTTGAAGCGATGCACCTCGTCCACAAAAACAATGGAGCGCTGATTCAGTTGCGCCGCCGCTTGCGCCAATTCCACGGCTTCGCGGATTTCTTTCACCCCACCCAGCACGGCGCTAATGGTGATGAACTGCGCATCAAACGCATTTGCCATCAGACGCGCAATGGTGGTCTTACCAACGCCTGGCGGCCCCCACAAAATGGCGCTGTGCGGCACACCCGCTTCGAAAGCCATACGCAGCGCGGTTCCTGCGCCTAGTACCTGCTCTTGGCCGATTACCTCGTCTAAGGTTTGAGGACGCAGGCGTTCGGCTAGTGGGGCGTGAGAAGAAGTGACGGTGCTCATATAGAATTTTATTAAGTATGCAGCAAGTTTGATGCATACTAACCTTTCGTTCCACAAGACTGTTTGTCGGCAGCTTGGGCTTCAAACGTTAGGGTTCACTGAAAAGGTTTTGCGGATGATTTCCAGAAGGCACCTAGTTTTCATCGCTCTTGCGTCGTTCATATGCATTTTGATAGCTGCTGCGACCGTAGAAGATGGCGATTACAAGGCCATAGCCTACGACCTAAGTGTTGGTTTTATCGTAAGTGCGATCTTCTATTGGATTGTTGTCTATCTCCCCGAAAGCAATCGCAAAGAAATTATTCATTCCGGGCTCAAAGAGCAATACGACAGTTTTAGAAGATCTTGCATCAGCAATTTTCTACTCCTGAGCAGCTCACAGAGCTACCCGCACAAAGACGCACTTTTGGATCAAGAAGAATTTAAGCGTTACTTCAAGAACAATAATGAAAAAGGTGAAAACCGGTGGGATGCTGTTGCCAACGGTTTGCAGGCAAATGAGTTCTATCTCAGAGAAATCGTCTATGAATTGCGGATGCTCAACGACGAGATAAGATTGATTAGGTCAACACTGAACATAAAAGACATCGAGGTGTACGAGTTTTTGGGGCGGCTTTCAAGGGCAATTGTTCGCATGGAGTCCACTACCCAAGATTACGACGACATAAAGTCATTTTGTCGTTTTTTATGGGAGATATTCACTGGGTGGAACTGGGTCAGCGGTTATAGTAAAACCAACCTTATTCAAGAAATGCTAGGAAGAGCAAAGTAAAACATAGCACTTCGGGCAAGCGGGATCGTCTTCTGGCATGCCGCTTCCAGACGGCCCCTGATATCTCCACCTTTAGGATTCAAACAATGTCCCATAAACGCAAAGGGCAGCTCACCACTTCAGGCGAGTGGGCGCGTCACCTCCGCCCTTTTTATCGAAAGGTATTCTGGAAGCGTGAACGTCAAGCTGAACAGGCATATATCGTGTCAGAGAGCACAGAGCTGGTATTACTACCTAATCACATCCACGCCAGCAGGGACTTTGAAGTTGAAATTGCTTAGTGAGCAGTAAAAACTACAATGTAGTTACAATCTGTTCATGAGCACACTTCGTTTCGACTGGGATGAGCGCAAAGCCGCAGCCAATGCAAAGAAGCATGGCATCAGCTTTGAGGAGGCCAAATCGGTTTTTCTAGATGAGCGTGCAAAACTCATTAATGACCCAGATCATTCCGAAGATGAAGAGCGCTTTGTCCTACTGGGTATTAGCAGCACACTACGTCTACTCGTTGTCTGTCATTGCTATCGAGGTGCTGGGAATGTCATTCGAATCATCTCCGCTCGCAAGGCAAACGCCAGCGAGTCAAAATTTTATTCATAGAGGTGTCAACATGCGCAAAGAATACGATTTCTCCACTGCAAGAAAAAATCCATACGCTGCACAGCTCAAGCAGCAAATCACCATTCGGCTTGATAAAGAGTCCATTACGTACTTCAAAACAATTTCTGAAGACGTTGGCCTTCCCTATCAGGGTCTCATCAATTTGTATTTACGCGACTGCGCGGCATCGCATCGAAAGCTCAATCTCAACTGGGCGTAATTACTGCCTAAGCACATCCACACCCGTAGGAACTTTAAAGTTGAAATTAGCTGGCGAGAGGTTGGTGTTGATCTGAACTTTTTCAAACTTAATCACCGACGTTTGCCCAAAGCTATCCACCATCTCTAGCGCAGCAATTTCAACGCCCGCAGGTGTTTGTTTGAAGCCGACTTTCACGCTTTGCAGCAAG
>JANPAY010000146.1:0-2632 GCA_031430155.1 Comamonadaceae bacterium | reverse complement strand
GCTTCATTTGCCATAGCTTGCATCTGAGCCAACTCTGCGTCCAGCTTGGCGTGTGCGGCGCTTGTTTCTCGGTACGTTTGCAGTGCAGGCGCAATCGCCAACCACCACACCAGCGCAGCCGCAATAAGAACGAACAGCGCAGAGAGCAGACGCCGCTCACGCGGTGCTCGCTGTTCAAACCATATCTTGAATGCGTCTGTCATGGATTGCTCACTTTGAGTTCGGTCAGCTTCAGTTCATTGTTCGCATAATCCACTTGGCTGTAGGCCTTGCCTGCTATGGCTTTGCTGGCTAGCTGCGCCTCTAAGCCTTGGCTATCTTGCCCGCCGTGCGCGGCTCTATCTCGCGCCAAAGCCCTCGCCATTTGCACGGGCGCGTCCACCACAACCTGAGTGTCGGGATAGGTCTGCAGCAAGATACGATTAATCTGCTCGCGCTTGGCATCCAAATCCGCACGCTCACGCCACGCCCAAATATTGACCCCTATCAGTTGAATCACCACCAAAGCGAGCAAGCCTATGCGCGCCCAGCGCCACTCAGGAGCCTGCCAAGCCATACGGGCTGTGCCTTGCAGCAGGGCGGTGAGGCGAGGTTTGGGAGAGAAGTCAAACTGCGCTAAATTCCAGTGTGCAAACTGACGTTCTTTTGATTCGGGCTGAATCGCTGTAATGGTGTGTCCTTCAGCCGCAAGCTTGTCAAGCAAACCCTTGAGCCAAGCCTTTTCGCAGACCATCACTTCAAACGGGCGTCCCGCCCGAATGTGGGTCGCCGCATCTGGCGCTAAGGCAAAGTGCAAATCAGCAGGATCGTCTAGCAGTTGTTCCTCTAAAGCCCCAGCCAGCGCGGCCTGCAGCCGATGCGCAGGCGTTGGCGGCAGCGTGATTTCGTGCACCGATAAGCGATCCGCTGGCAACACAAGGTTCATGCTCTTGGGATCGAGCGGTGAAGGGGTCAAAACAAACATATCAGACATTGTATGAATCCAAGGCCAGAGCGACTTCGGCGATCACCGCATCCCAGTCGCCCCGCGTTTTTTGCCGAAAGAGTCGCACGCTGGGATACCACGGGCTGTCGTCTCTATCCTGCAACCAACGCCAGCAGCCGTTGAAACGCGACAAGATCCACGTCGGTTTGCCCATCGCGGCGGCAAGATGCGCAACCGCTGTGTCACAAGAAATCACGAGGTCTAGGTTGGCGACAAGCGCCGCCGTATCTGCCCAATCCGTCAGACCCGCCGTGAGGTCGATGATGGGAAAGCCTTGCTGCTCTTGCAATTGATGGGCAGGCTCGCCAAGCTGCAAGCTAAAAAACTGTACGGAACTAGTTTGCGCCAAATCAAATACAGGTGCGAATTGCGGAAGCCTTAATGAGCGTGCCGCATCAATGCTTTGCAGCGTGGGCTGGTTGGGCCTTGGTCCACCCGCCCACAAGAGTCCTATGTTCAAGCCTTTTTGTGGCAAGCCCTTATGTGGCATGGCCTGCAGAGCAGCTTGCCATTGCCGCCTACTATATGTATCCGCAAAGAGATAAGGTGCTTGACTAGGAATTTTGTCCAAACTATCAGTGCCACAAGCCAGCGGCAAGCTCATCAGAGGGCAGTGAAAATCGAAAGCATAGGGGTTACTGACCAAATCAAGTACGACCTCGATATCGGGATGCGTAAAAGCATTTTTTAGCAATCGCATCATCGGTTGGTTGGTTGCCAAAATCACTTTGGCTCCCATCTGCTGCACCACATGGGCATAGCGGCAAAACTGCAGCGTATCGCCATAACCTTGCTCGGGCCATAAAAAAATAGTTTTACCTACAAGCGACTCTTGCCCCAACCACATCGGCTGGGCATAGCCGCGCTGCTCTAACTGCGTCGTCGCAGCCTGCATCGAATCGGTATGCCAGCGTGCCTCGTGCAATGGCCATCCCGCCGCATAGTCGCCAAGCGCAAGTCTGCAAAGCGCCTCTTCAAACGCATCAAGCGGATAACGAGGGTCTAGCTCTCGAACACGGACATAACTCGCGAGCGCGTCGGCAAATCGATTGAGCCTAAGCATGATGCGGCCGTGCATCGCCCATGTACCCGCACTCATGCCTGCATTTGCAGCCTCTAGCTTTAGCAGATAGTCGGCATCGATCAACGCGTCCTCAAAGCGCTCGGCGTTTTGCAACAAGACGGCGCGGTTGTTGCGCGCTTGCCAGTAGTCTGGCGCTGCTGCAATGACCGCATCAAAACAGCCAAGCGCCTCAGCCTCACGCCCTTGGGTGTACAGCGTATAGCCTTCCAGAAAAAGCGCATTCGTATCGCTCATAGCCGCCTGCGCCACACCGTAGTGACGTTCAAACCTTCGCGCTGTACCAGCGACTCTTCGATCACGATCCAATCGCCTAAGCGCAAACGACCACGCACTTCAAAGTATTGGCTATAAATGCTGAAATCGGTCTCCAATAAGTTGGTACCCAGACCCATCATGTTGCTGGCTTCCGATAATTTTTGTAGTGGCGACTGTGCACGCCCTGCCACTAGCTTTTGTGCAGCGCTCATCTCAATGCCAGGAACGGTTGCAAAAACCACCACAACGCTTGCTGTATTGAGGTTAACCGGCGTACGGTTTGGCAAGATAGTAACGTAGTCTTTGAG
>JANPAY010000145.1:0-12275 GCA_031430155.1 Comamonadaceae bacterium | reverse complement strand
GGCTGATCCACGTGAGGCGAGTGTCCGCAATTGGCAAGCTTTAAAAGCTGTGTTTGTGGTGCTTGCTGCACGATTTGGTTGATTTGTGCCATCGTGCCGTAAGCGTCTTGCTCGCCTTGCACCGCCAGTACCAGGCAAGTGATGTTGGGCAGCAGCGCCCGAATGTCAAAGCTTTGGAAGCTGCTTGACAGCCACACATCGCACCAGCCGTAAAAGGCCGAATCCACATCCGCGTGATAGCGAGCCAGTTTTGCCTTGAGCTGCGTGTTCGGCGTTTCATAGGCGACCTTGCCTTGGCGAATAGCCTCAATCGTGATGTCCTCAACCATGATGTGCGGCGCAAGCGCCATCACGCTACGAACGCGGTTTGGGTAGGTCGCCGCGTAAATCAGTGCAATCGTTGCGCCGTCGCTGTGGCCAAAAAGAGTCGGCGGATCGCGTTCGGTGTCAATACCAACGGATTCGAAAAATGCAGGCAAAAAATCAATCGCTTGGTTATGCATAAAGTCTGCAGGCCAATGCTCATATGGCTTGCGAGGCGTTGATTGCCCGTAGCCCTTGCGGGAAAAGACGAGGCCGCGCACATTCATCGCATCACAAAACCACTTCGGGAAATCACGCCACAGAGCGACTGAGCCTAGTCCTTCGTGCAGAAAGACGACGAGCGGACGATGGACTCGCTCAGGGTGAATCCAAACGTATTCGATGCCATCCATCAGTTCTGAATTTACTTAGGCAGGGAACACGCCCGTGGAGAGGTAACGATCCCCTCGGTCGCAGACGATAAACACGATCGTCGCGTTTTCTACCTTGGCTGCGATTTGCTGCGCCACCCAGCAAGCGCCCGCAGCCGAAATACCTGCAAAAATCCCTTCCTCGCGTGCCATGCGGCGGCACATGTCTTCTGCGTCTGCCTGCGTCACGTAGACGAGCTCATCGACATTGGTGGGATCGTAAATTTTTGGCAAATACTCGGTGGGCCACTTCCTAATGCCAGGGATGCTTGAGCCTTCCGTGGGTTGCGCTCCGATGATGCGAATGTTTGGATTTTTTGATTTCAAAAATTGCGACACACCCGTAATCGTGCCCGTCGTGCCCATGGCACTCACAAAGTGCGTAATGCGTCCACCTGTTTGCTCCCAAATCTCGGGGCCTGTGGTCTCAAAGTGAATGCGAGGGTTGTCTTTGTTGGCGAACTGATCGAGGATGATGCCCTTGCCTTCAGCCGCCATCTTGTCCGCTAAATCGCGTGCACCTTCCATGCCCACGCTTTTGGGCGTGAGGATGACTTCCGAGCCAAAGGCTTTCATGGTTTGCACGCGCTCCACGCTTGCGTTTTCGGGCATGATCAAAATCATTTTGTAACCCTTGATGGCAGCGGCCATCGCCAGTGCAATGCCCGTATTGCCAGAAGTCGCCTCAATCAGTACGTCACCCACCTTGATATCGCCACGTTCTTCGGCGCGTGCAATCATCGACAGTGCAGGGCGATCTTTGACCGAACCTGCAGGATTATTGCCTTCCATTTTTCCAAGGATGACATTGCCGCGAACCTTATTCTGTGTGGCCTGCAGGCGTTGTAGCGCAACAATCGGTGTGTTGCCAATGGTGTCGGCAATGGTGGGATAAGTGTGATTTTGAAGCGACATATTCATAGCCAATAGTGTAGTCAGATATAATTACGGGCTCGCGTGCCTCGGTGGTGGAATTGGTAGACGCGCCGGACTCAAAATCCGGTACCGAAAGGTGTGACGGTTCGATTCCGTCCCGAGGCACCACTCATATTTAAAGGCTCCGTCTCTATGGCAACCCCAAACTACTCGTTTATCAAGCGCCAAAAAGACCTTGCTAAAAAAGCTAAAAAAGAAGAAAAAAAGCAGGCGAAGCTGCGCGGTGAAGTGGTGAGTGATACAGACGAAGACGAGACCGGTGAGCCATCCAGTAGCAGCGAAGTGACTGCGGCGACCCAGACGCCAATTCAGCCGAGCTAAGCCGCTCCAGCTAGCTATGCAGGTTTCCAATCCAGCATAGTTTGTAGCAAGATTTTCAGTACAGGTGTGATGCGTTTTGCACGCTCCGCGTCCAGTTCAAATCTGGTTTGATTCGGGGTGAACTCTTGCATATACGTTCGCCAGCACATTTCTAGCTGGACAGCATGAAAATTTTGATCAGGCTTACCATACGTGCGCGTGATATAGCCGCCTTTAAAGCGTCCGTTAAAGACGTAATCAAAAGTTTGAGCGCTGTGACAAACTTTGTCCAGTGTGGACTCTAGAGCGCTTTGCAAATTCAGACTGCAACTATTGCCGCTGGCAGTTCCGATATTCAAATCTGGTAGTCGCCCTTTAAATAGCCAAGGCAACTCTGATTTAATCGAGTGCCCGTCCCATAAAAGCGCGTAGCCGTGCAGGGCTTTGAGCCTCGCCAATTCTGTTGCCAGCGCTTTGTGATACGGTTGCCAATAGAGCGCCTTGCGTCGCTCAATCTCTAGCGCATCGGGCGGCGAAGTTCTGTAAATTGACTCTGAGGTAAACGCCCGCGTCGGGCATAGCTCTGTGTTGCTCAAGCCTGGATACATGGGTTTGTTATCGGGTGGACGATTTAAATCAATCAGATAACGCGAATAGGTCGGGACGATCAAGCTAGCGCCTAGTTCAGTCGAAAATGCGTAGAGTTTTTCTAAATACCAATCGGTATCTTCCACTTGCAAAGCCTTATCAGTAAAGGCGTGGTGGAGATTCTCAGGAATTTTTGTGCCCGCATGAGGGACACTAACGAGGAGCGGTAAATGACCTTGGTGTAGATCAAAGATATTCATGGTGTAGAGCTTTCGAATCGTTATTTATCATTCAAGCTAGCCAACTCTTCGCTAGTCAACCACCGCCAGTTGCCTGCTGGCAAGTCAATAGGTAACTCAAACCCACCCATGCGCGAGCGGTGCAGCCCCTCGACTCGGTTACCTACCGCCGCAATCATGCGTTTGACTTGGTGATACTTACCCTCGGTTAGCGTAAGACGCAGATGCGTCGTCACTCCTAGTTCACCCACGGCTTCGCAAGCGGCTGCTAGCACGGGTTTGGGAGAATCGTCTAGCACCACACCTTCTAATAATCGCGCCACCTGCTTGGCATCAATCGCGTGCTTCGTCGTCACCTCGTATACCTTGGGCGCGTGATGTTTGGGTGAACTCAATTTGTGAATCAATGCGCCGTCATCGGTGAGGATGAGCAAGCCCGTTGTGTCTTGATCTAAGCGGCCAATCGCCTGAACACCTTGGATAGCAGATTTTTGTGGACGCAGCCGAAGCGGACTTGGGAGCAAGCTATAAATCGTCGGCCAATGGCTTGCTTTGTGCGAGCACTCGTGCCCTGGGGGTTTGTTGAACACGATATACGCCTGCTTGGCATACGGCCAAACGAGATCGGGTAGGCCGGGTACGCCACTCACGCGAAACTGCAAGCCTTCAGGGTCAAGTTCTAAATCGGAATCAGTGACTTGCTGGAAGGCTTTGTCCACTGTGGCTTCAGGGGGTTTGATGCTCACCAGCCCTTTCTGGATGAGGCCTGCGCACACACGGCGCGTGCCAAAACCTTGGTTGAAGAGTATTTCTTGAAGTTGCATAGTTATGATTCTAGGCATGACGACACACGCTCACATTTCCCATCAAGGCGTTTGGCCAGCGCTACTCACACCGCTGAACATCGATCTCTCCATCGACATCGATTCATTTGCCGCCCACGCCAAATCCATGCTAGATGCGGGCTGCACAGGAGTCACGCCGTTTGGTACGACAGGCGAAGGGCCGTCATTTACGGTGGCTGAGCGCATCGCTGCTATCGATGGCTTGATTGCTCGCGGCGTATCTGCTCATCGCATCTTGGTCTCGACAAGCTGCGCCGCGCTGCCCGATGTCGTGGCGCTCACGCGTCATGCAGCGCAGGTTGGTGCGCACGGCTGCTTGATGTTGCCACCGTTCTTTTTGAAAGGCATTTCAGATCAGGGCGTGATTGATGCGTATCGCTTTGTCGTGGATCATGTGCCCAATGCGCGGATGGTTATGTATCACTTGCCGCAAATTGCCTACGTCAATCTCACGCAGCATGCAGTGGATGTATTGACCGCACAGTATCCTCATACCTTTATCGGCATCAAAGACAGCAGTGGCAACCGCGAGGGGTCGCTTTCATTTGCAAAAAACTCAAATGGCATGCAAGTGTGGGTAGGCAACGAGCCCGATCTGCGCGCGATGGCCGCTGTAGGTAGTGCGGGTGCAGTCAGCGGCGTGGCGAATGTGATGCCGCGTTTGCTGCAGCGGCTCACGTCAAAATTTGAGGCCGAGGCTTACGACAGGCAAGATGCAGCAAAGGATCTCGCGCGAGTCAAAGCATTCATCGACATCCTCAACAGCTTCAACATGACGGCGGCGTTCAAGGGCATCATGGCGATTAAAAACAACGATACGGGTTGGCGGCGTGTGCGTCCGCCACTCGTCGCATTAACAGATGCTGAGTTTGCGCGTTTGCAAGTCATGATGAAAGCCTTCGCACTGGACACAGCCCATGACTGATGTGGCCTGTGAAGTCATTTGTATCGCCAGTTGGAATGCTGATTTGGTCTCACGCGTGGCGCGTCCTATCGCTCGCGGCGAGACTTTGATGGCGCATTCGTTTGATATTCAGCCAGGCGGAAAAGGCTCGAATGCGGCTGTGGCGGCGGCTCGACAAGGCGCAAAAGTAGGCGTGATTGCTCGTATTGGCGACGATGACTTTGGCCGCATGGCACTCGCGCTGTGGACTCGTGAAGGCATCAACATTCAGCATGCAGAAATAGCGACTAACGAGCGTAGCGGCGTGGCACAAATTTTGGTGTTTGACGATGGCGACAACAGCATAGCAGTAGCTCTCGGTGCAGGGACAGGTCTTGGCCAGAGCAATATCCACAAGGCCTCGCAGGCGATTCGCGCCGCCAAGGTGGTGATGGCCTCGAACGAAGTCCCGATAGCAGCAACGCTGGCCGCGTTCAAAATTGCACGCGCTGCTGGCGTTAAAACCATACTTAATCCTGCGCCAGCGCTTGCGCTCCCCGATGAATTGATTGCGCTTTGTGATGTGCTCACTCCTAACGAGTCCGAGGTGCGCTTGTTGGTGGGAGAGCCAGCTGAAGCCAGCATAGAAGATGCCTCGAAAGCCATACTGGATAAGGGCTGCGGGGCAGTCATCGTGACGCTAGGCAGCAGTGGCTGTGCGCTCTGGCAGCGAGACAAACCTCCGAATTGTCTTGCTGGTTGGACGATGCAGGTGGTTGACACCATTGGCGCGGGTGATACGTTTACGGGCGCATTGGCGGCTGCTATGGCTCGCGGCGAATCGCTTGCGCAAGCGATGAAGTGGGCAAATGTAGCGGCTGCACTCTCAGTCACCGGGCGGGGCGCGATTGGCGGCATGCCAAGCCTCGCGCAAGTAGAAGCCATGTCAAAATAGCGCATCTTTTTTTGAAGAAGGAAACCTCCATGTTTAATCGCACGTTTGTAAAAAATGCACTCCTCGTCTTGATCGCTTTTGCTGCGCTTGCTGCCTTTTCGTTTGTCAAAGCGCAAACCGTTTTGCGTATCTCCACCCCCGCCGTGCCCGACGATTGGCACGCCAAGATGTGGACGGTGATGAAGGATGAACTGGCAAAGACCGCCCCTAAGCAATTCGATGTGCAAATCAATTTGAATGCGTCGCTGTTTAAGCAAGGCGCCGAGCCTGCGGCCATGGCACGTGGCAACTTGGAACTGTCCGCGATTTCGGCGCAAGACATTGCGAAGATCGTGCCTGAGTACTCCATCTTTACGGCGGGTTACATCATCCGCGACCCTGCGCATTTAAACAAAGTCCACAGCGGCCCGATTGGCGCTGAGATGGCGAAGCTGGTGAGCGACAAAATGGATATCACCATCCTTGCGCCGCTGTATTTGGGCACGCGCCAAGTCAATCTGCGTGAAGTCAAAAGCGTTCGCACACCCGCCGATTTAAAAGGCGTGAAGCTGCGTATGCCAGGCTCGAAAGAGTGGCTATTTTTAGGCGAGTCTTTGGGCGCAACACCCACGCCGCTTGCCTTTGGCGAGGTTTACCTTGGACTCAAAACAGGCACGATTGACGGCCAAGACAATCCGCTACCCACGGTTAAATCCGCTAAGTTTTATGAAGTCACAAAGCAAATTGTGATGACCAGCCACTTGGTCGATGGCATCTTTATTTCGATCTCTAATAAAGCGTGGAACGCCATGAGCAAAGCGAATCAAGCCAAGGTGAAAGCGGCTGCGATGAGCGCTGCCAAATACAACGATGAAAATCGCATTAAAGACGAAGCGCAAATGGTGGATTTCTTCAAATCGCAAGGTTTGGTGGTCATTACGCCCGATGTTCCTGCGTTCCGTACCGCTGTGCAAGCAGCGTATCAAAAATCTGATATTTCTCAGACTTGGCCTAAGGGATTACTTGAGCGCATCAATGCTGTGAAGTAGTTGTGAAGCGTTTATCTCAAATTGCCACTATCCTGTCGCAAGCAGTAGGCGTAGCGCTCTTCGGAGCGCTTTTTGTCACCTTCATCATTCAAATCATCGCACGGTTTGCTTTTAATCAACCCTTGGCGTGGACGGACGAGTTGGCTGTGGTGCTTTACATCTGGACGGTACTGTGGTGCGCTGCATTTGTAGTACGCGCGCGTGAGCATGTGATGTTTGACTTGGCATACAACGCAGTCTCGCCATTGGTGCAGCGCATCATGCGATTGGTGGGCAGCCTCACTCTGGCAGGTCTTGTGGGATATGGCTTAGCGGGCAACTGGGATTACATTTGGTTTATGCGGCGTGAACGCACACCTGTGCTAGACATCTCATTTCTGTGGGTGTTTGTGCCGTTTATGTTTTTGCTGGTGAGTTTGGTGGTGAGGAATGTGTATCAGGTTTGGTTGGAGATCACCTCCTCACCCCAACCCTCTCCCACGAGGGGAGAGGGAGTATGAGTAACGCACTACTTTTAATGTTCGCCATTCTGGCAACGGGCATGGCGATTCGTGTTCCGATTGCTTTTTCCATGCTCGCGGGTGGCATCGGCTATCTCATCTTCAAAGGTCAAGATATTGGATTGGCTGCCGAACAAATTTTGAATGGCCTCTACAACGGTTACGTACTCTTGGCCGTGCCGCTGTTTATTTTTGCTGCTAATGTCATGAATGCAGGCACGATCTCCACGCGCTTGTTTGACTTCGCCAAAGTGCTGGTAGGCCGTATGCGTGGGGGCTTGGCGCAGGTTGATATTTTAGTGAGCGTGATTTTTTCGGGCATGAGCGGCAGCGCGATTGCGGATGCGGCGGGCCCTGGACTCGTCACGATTAAAGAGATGCTCAAAAAGCCCGAGTACACGCCGGGTTTTGCAGGCGCGGTGGTTGTGGCGTCCGCCACCATTGGCCCCATCATTCCGCCGTCGATCCCCATGGTGATTTATGCGCTGGTCTCGGGCACATCCGTGGGTGCGCTGTTTTTAGGCGGTGTGATTCCTGGCTTGCTCATGGCCGTGTTCATGATGATGGGCGTGCACTGGGTCGCGGTGAAGCGCAATATGCCGCGCGATACTTCGGTCAAGTGGGCGGACGTGCCGTCCATTGTCATGCGCGGACTTTTGCCGCTCTCGCTGCCCGTTGTACTGCTCACGGGTATTTACACGGGAGCATTCACGCCAACTGAAGCGGCGGCTGTGGCGGCGCTACACGCCCTAGTGCTCGCGGGCATTGTGTACCGTGCGCTCGATTGGAAGGGGCTTTTTGCTGTCACGCTGGAGTCCGCGCGTGCCAGCACCGTAGTCACTCTCATCATTGCGTCTAGCTATTTGATGAATTACGTTTTTACGGCGGAGGGCGTTCCGCAAGCGATGGCGCTCTGGGTGGACGGCATGGGTCTCACGCAGTGGCAGTTCTTGCTCTTGGTGAACGTGATGATGCTCGTGCTCGGTTGCTTTTTGGACGTGTCAGTCATTCTGCTCGTCTTCGTCCCCATGCTCATTCCTGCAGCCAAGATGCTAGGCGTTGACCTCGTTCACTTTGGCGTCGTGGCGGTGGTCAACATGATGATCGGCATGATTCATCCGCCGTTTGGCATGCTCTTGTTTGTCACGAATGCACTCACAGGTATTCCGCTCAAAGACATGATCCGCGAGGGCTGGCTCTTTGTCGGTATCTTGCTGGCAGCCCTGATGTTGTTTACGTTTGTGCCGCAGATCGTGCTGTGGCTGCCGCAATCGATGGGTTACAAGACGATTTAAGTTAGTCCCAACAACCGCATCGCATTACCCTTCAAAATCCCGGGCATCACCTCGGGTTTGAAGCCTGCCACTTCAAAATCCGCCATCCAGCGCTCGGGCGTGATGAGTGGGTAGTCCGAGCCAAATAGCACGCGGTCTTTGAGTAGGGTGTTGGCGTAATGGATGAGCTGCTTTGGAAAGTATTTGGGACTCCAGCCCGACAGATCAATCCACACATTCGGTTTATGCGTCGCCACCGACAGCGCTTCGTCTTGCCATGGAAAGCTAGGATGCGCCATCACGATTTGCATATCGGGGAAATCCACCGCCACGTCGTCTAAGTGCATGGGGTTGGAGAACTCTAGTCTGAGACCGCCACCGCACCTCATACCAGAGCCAATACCGCTGTGACCCGTATGGAAGATGGCTGGCAGCTTGTACTCGTTAATCACTTCGTAGATCGGCCATGCCATTTTGTCGTAGGGGTGAAAGTGCTGCACCGTGGGGTGAAACTTAAAGCCCTTCACGCCGTGTTCTTCAATCAGCTTACGTGCTTCGCGCGCCCCCATTTTTCCTTTGTGCGGGTCGATGCTGGCAAAGCACATCATCATGTCGGAGTTGGCCTTGGCGGCTTCAGCAATCTCTTCGTTCGGAATGCGCCTGCGCCCCATCTTGGCTTCGGCATCTACGGTGAACATCACCAAGCCAATTTTTTTCTCGCGGTAATACGTAATGGTTTCGGCGATGGTGGGGCGCTTACCATTTTTAAAATACTTGTCGGCGGCTTCGTCGTACTCCGAGCCGTAAGCTTCAAAGGGGTTCCAGCACGACACCTCGGCGTGGGTGTGGATGTCGATAGCGATTAAGTTTTTGGTATCCATGATGCTCTTTCAGTCGTTGTGGATTCCCGCCTACGCGGGAATGACGTGAGCTGCATTTTCCACCATGAAGCTGCAAAAGAATGCAGACAGTGCATCGATGCCATCAAGCGGCAAGACTTGCGCAATGTATTGATCAGGGCGCACCACGATCAAGCAGCCTTGTTGGCGGTCAATACCGCGTAGGGTGTAGATGTCTTGTTTTGCATCATCCAGTGCGCAGAACGCTTTTTCATAATCATGCAAACCGTATTTGCCTTTGGGCGGGAAGAGCAATTCAGGCAGATCGGTCACAGCGAACCGGTGATGATTTTGTTGAAACACGCCGCGCACGTCAAACACGGCGTCCACGTCAGCGCTTACGGGGGTAAAGCGTTTCAATGGTGACGTTGATGACTGCATCAGGTAGTTGCAAAGTTTGCTAACTGCTGAATCTTGCGCGCCGCGATCGCCCTCGCCTGCAAACACCATCAAATGCCAGCGGCCGTCTGCTGCCAAAGTCGTGCCGAGTTGTATTTGCTTGCCGTCGCCGATACGGGTGACGGGGGCGGAGTGAAAGCGAGTGCCAATTTGTAGTCCTTCTGCCAAATATTGATGCGTCGATTCGCCCGTTAGCAATGGCGAACGCTCGCGTTGGTAGCGTGTTGCGGTGCCAGCCGTGTAGCGGCCATGCTGCACAAAATACTTCTGCACAGCAGATGGATCATTCGCCGCGCCGCCACTCAGCATGGCTGCCCATTCGCGGTCGAAATCGATCAGCTCTTTAGCGACGGCTTGTCGCTCGGCAGAGTAGGTGTGCAGCAAACTTGCAGGGCTTCGACCTTGCAGCACGGCCGCGAGTTTCCAGCCAAGGCTAAACGCATCTTGCATCGACACATTCATGCCCTGACCCGCTTTAGGGCTGTGGGTGTGGCAAGCATCACCCGCAATAAAAATATGGGGCAGACGTGTGGCGATTTCCTCTGGTTTGAGGTCGTCAAATCGGTCGCACAGTCGCTGGCCAATCTCATACACCGACCACCAAGCGACTTCTTTTACATCCAACTTGTACGGATGGAAGATGCGCTGCGCGGCGGCAATCAGTTGTTCAACGGTGATGTTGCGTCCTGCGACGCGCTCGTTCTCGGCAAGCTTGTCCATCTCCACATAAATGCGCACCATGTAGCCGCCTTCGCGCGGAATCAGCACGATGCTGCCCTCAGTCGCGGATTGGATTAGTGCCTTGAAACGAATGTCGGGGAAGTCAGTGTTGACCAGCACATCCATCACGCCCCAAGCGTGATTGGCCGAGTCACCCTTGAGCGCAAGTCCCATGGATTGGCGCACGACGCTGCGTGCACCGTCGCAGCCCACGACGTACTTGGCACGGATGGTCTCGATCTCGCCCACGTGTCCCGCGTCTTGTCGTTCAAACTGAGCCGTGACGGGATAGGCAGATGCGCCGTCCTCAGAACGCACAAGGCTCGCAAGCTTACGGCTGTAATGCGGCACAAGGCGCGAAGCTGACTTTGCCATGTTCTCTAGGTAGAAATCATGCACACGGGCTTGATTCAAAATCACATGCGGCATGTGCGAGAGGCCTTCCTCCACGTCTTGCACACGGCCGCTGCGAGCGATGTGTTTTGCGTTGGTTGCGTCAGGTTTCCAAAAAGTCGTTTCGTTCACCCAATACGATTCCTTGAGAACTTTTTCGGCAAAGCCAAACGCTTCGAACATTTCCAGTGTGCGGCACGCCACGCCGTCCGCTTGCCCCAGTTGCAGTGGGCCAGGTTTTTGCTCCACGATCACTGTTTTGATATCTGGGAATGCTGCCAATTGCGCCGCAAGTGTGAGGCCAGCGGGACCGCAGCCCACGATGAGAACATCTGCTTCTAGCGGTATAGAGTCGCCCGCAGCCCTTGCTGGTATTGACTGGGCGGCATCTAGTAGCCCCGGGTCTCCAGCACGAAAACCGTTTAAATGAAATTGCATGTCTCTCTCCTTTAATTGGAATTTAGTTTGATTAGTAGCAACTATCGCCTCCCAGCACTATTACGTCAACGCTAGTAATTCAATAATAACTATATTGTTTTTATATACTAGTGACTAAGGAAACACTATGGCAAAACTCAATCTTGATTGGCTAGAAGTCTTCGTTCAAATCTACAAAACACAAAGTGTGAGCCGTGCTGCGTCTCAGCTTGGCATGGAGCAAGCTAGTGCCAGCATCGCGCTAAATAAGCTGCGCCAACATTTTGATGACCGATTGTTTGTTCGCACGGCGGATGGCATGGTGCCAACGCCTAGAGCGCAAATCATTTACCCCGATTTGCAAGAGGCGCTGGTCAAAATTGAGACAGCGCGGGGCAAGCCTGCAGCGTTTTTGCCAAGCGAAGCTGTACGTGAATTTCGCATTTGCATGACCGATATCAGCGAAATCATCCTTCTGCCAAAGTTGATTACCTATCTACAAAAAACCGCGCCAGGGTTGGTCATTGAAGCAGAGAAAATCTCTAGTGATAGTCGGCAAAGACTTAGCAATGGCGATGTTGATTTAGCGGTCGGCTTTTTGCCAGATTTAGAAGCTGGTTTTTATCAACAAGCGCTTTTTGAGCAAGACTTTGTTTGTTTGGCAGCAAAAAACCATCCTCGCATTCAAAGTCAAAACCCTCAAGATAAGTTGACGAAACTTCAGTTTTCTAAGGAGGGGCATATCGCCGTCACGGTGTCTAGTACAGGCCACGTCATTGTTGACAAAGTGCTGGCTAAACAAAAAATTCAGCGCCGCATCGTACTGCGCGTGCCCAGCTTTTTAGGGGTTGCGCGTATCGTGGCGCAGACCGAGTTCTTGGTTATCGTGCCCAGACAACTCGGCATGGCACTGGCCGCGCAGGAGCGCGTACAAGTGTTGGAATCGCCATTCCCACTGCCACACTACAAGGTCAAGCAACACTGGCACGAACGCTTTCACGCGGATGCAGGCAGTATCTGGTTTCGCCAAACGATGGCGATGCTTTTTATGCAGGCGACACAGAAATAGCACGATCGTTTTTTATCGGCATAATGATGTAGAAGCTTATTAATACAAACAAAAAGGACATATTGTTATGAACTGGGACTATTCACCAAAAACACA
>JANPAY010000144.1:0-5776 GCA_031430155.1 Comamonadaceae bacterium | reverse complement strand
TTTGCGGCGTGAGGCCAAGGTGCGCGCACACAGGAATACCCCGTTCGACTAAAAATCGCACCGTCTCGGTTGTCCAGCCACCGCCTTCTAACTTGACCATATGCGCGCCCGCTTGCATCAGCAAAGCAGCGCTCTCAAAGGCCTGCGCGGGATTTTGGTGGTAACTTGCGAATGGCATGTCGCCGATCAACCATGCCGTGCCTTGGCCACTCGCCGTCATGCGGTGCAGCCCGCGCGAGACGCTGGCGACGTGATAGCACATGGTCTCAATCGTCACGCCCGTAGTGCTAGGCAGTCCTTGGCAAACCATGCCGAGCGAGTCGCCGACCAAGATGCACTCCACACCGCCTGCATCGGCAACGGCAGCAAAAGTCGCGTCGTAGGCCGTGACCATCGTGATCTTTTCCCCGCTTTTATGCAGTGCCTGCAAGCGCGGCAAGCTGATGGGCTTGCGAGGCGCGGTGGGTGTCAGCTTGCCTGCGCCATACACGCCCGTGAGTTCAGTGTTTGTTGCTTGAGTTGTCATGTTATTTCTCCAGTTGCCAGCGCATCGTCCAGCACTTCAATCCAATGCCGTACAGGTATCTTAGAGCCGCTTTGCAAATGCGTGATGCAGCCCACGTTGGCGCTAATGATGACATCCGCGCTTGGCAATGCGCTCAATTTGCGATCGCGCAAGGTATAGGCGATGTCGGGATTGAGCACCGAATACGTACCCGCCGAGCCGCAGCACAAATGAGACTCTAACGGTGAGACCTGCACATCAAAACCTAACTCGCGCAAATGCTTTTCCACACCGCCTTAAAGTTGCTGTCCGTGCTGCAAGGTGCAAGGTGGGTGATAGGCAAGTTTTGGTAGGCTTTGGGATAATTGGTTCTTTTGCAAGCCTTGCTGGATAAGGCTTGGCAGCATGTTTGGCAAAAGTTCACCAAGGTCAACTGCCAACTCGCTCACGCGCTTAGCCTTGGCAGCATAAGCCGCGTCATCTGCCAACACGTGTCCGTAGTCTTTCACCATCACACCGCAGCCCGAAGCGTTCATCACAATGTGCTCCGCGCCTGCCTCAATCGCAGGCCACCACGCATCGATGTTGGCACGCATTTGTACCTTGGCAGCTTCTTGATCGTTTAAATGAAAGTTGATTGCGCCGCAGCACTTGGATGCCGAAAGAACTAACGTTTGAATCCCCGCCGCATCCAACACCCGCGCTGTCGCAACGTTGATATTGGGCAACATGGCAGGCTGCACACAGCCCGCGAGCATGATGATTTTTCGCGCATGCTCGCGCGTGGGCATAGCGCGAGTTTTTTGTTTCGCTGGGATTTTATTTTTAATCGAATCGGGCAGCAAGCCACGCACGGACTGGCCTAACGCCATAGCGGGCGCAAACAAACTTGAATTCAAACCATGCTTTAAAGCGCCGCGCATGAAGCGCTCCATGAGTGGGCGCTCGACTTTGCTATCGACAATTTTTCGCCCAATATCGACCAAATTACCATATTGCACGCCGCTAGGACACGTGGACTCGCAGTTGCGGCAAGTCAGGCAGCGGTCTAAGTGCGCTTGCGTTTTTCGCGTTGGCTGCTCGCCTTCCAGCACTTGTTTGATGAGGTAAATACGGCCACGTGGTCCGTCTAACTCGTCACCCAGCAGTTGGTACGTGGGGCAAGTCGCTGTGCAAAATCCGCAGTGCACGCACTTGCCCAAAATGGCTTTGGCCGCTTCGCCATCAGCGGTGCCGACAAACTCAGGGGCGAGCGTGGTTTGCATGAATAAAGAGTAGGAACGCTAACAGCTTACGACGCTTGCAGCGGCACGTGATCGCGCAGCTCGATCTGTTTATTCTGATCGTCCACAAACACCAGCCTAGGCTTGTGCGATTTCAGCTCCGCATCACTCAAACCAGCAAAGCTAGCAATAATGACCAAATCGCCCACACTGGCGCGCCGCGCTGCCGAGCCATTGATAGAAATCATCCCCGAACCACGCTGGCCGCGAATGGCATAGGTGACAAAGCGCTCGCCATTGTTGATGTTCCAGATGTGAACTTGCTCGTTCTCGGCAATATCAGCCGCATCCAGCAAGTCTTCGTCAATGGCGCACGAGCCTTCATAGTGCAGCTCGCACTGGGTGACCGCCACGCGGTGAATTTTGGATTTAAGTAAAGTACGAATCATGGGCGGGATTTTAGTGGTTTGGGTTTCTGTTTGAGCGCAAGCATCCGCACCGCTGCATTAAGTTCTTTCTCAATCACCGAAGCAGCAGGCAATATCGTTTGATATTCCGCCGCCAACACCTTGCTGGATAAGCCTTCCAGCGCATAGTGCGCCTGCGCCGCGCCCTTTTGACTACACAATATCAAGCCCACGGGTGGGTTCTCACCAGGCCTAACCCAGTGGGCTTTGGCGTAGTTCAAATACATGTGCATTTGTCCTGCATCGGCGTGCGTAAACTTGCCCAGCTTCAAATCAATGAGCACCAGGCAGCGCAAGGTGCGGTGGAAAAACGTGAGGTCAACGCGGAACCAAGCGTCATCTAAGCGCAGTCGTTTTTGCCGCCCGACAAAGGTGAAGTCGTCGCCCAGTTCTAGCAAGAAGTCTTCCAGCTTACGAATCAGCGCATTCTCTAAATCCGTCTCCGAGTACTCGTCTTTCAGATTCAAAAACTCCAGCACGAATGGGTCTTTGACAACCTCCTCCACTGTCATAACATCTTCGGGCTTTGCCTTCATGCCCTTGGTCAACATGGTGGCTTTGTTACGCGAGAGCGCCGTACGTTCAAAAAACTGCGTATTGATTTGCCGATCCAACTGGCGAACACTCCAGCCACCGCGCAGCGCTTCGGCTTCGTAGAAGGCGCGGGCTTGCAGGTTTTTGACGGAGAGCATGGCGACGTAGGCTGACCATGGTAGGGGAAAGCGCTTGGCGATGTCTGTGAGGCTGGGAAGATCTGTCAACTTATTAGACGACGTCTGATAAATTGGTAATTGCGCAGACACTATCTGCGTTATTGCGAGTTGAGGCGAAGATTTTGCAGACGCTGTCTGCAAAATCTCGGCTAAAGGCCAAGCCAAATAAAAACTGCGCATTTGCGTTAAGTTACGCCACCCGAATCCACGCCCAAATTGTTGTGTTAAGTCAATAGCCAATTGCAAGATCAATTGCTTGCCGTATTCCGCCCGAGCGCTCCCACCCTGCTCCGCCTCCACAATCCGCCGCCCAAGCTCCCAATAACTAGCCGTCATCAAAGCATTAACGCTACGCGTCGCTGCAACGCGAGCCGATTGCAGCAAATCGACGATCCCGCCGTGCACGGATTCGTAGTGTTGGGTGAGCGGGGTAAATTTGGTAATTTTGGTTGCCATGGTTATTTCAATTTGAAGAGGTTGCGCAGTGCCAAGCCCGCTAGGAACAATGCGGCAATCGATACGGTCTTATGCAAAATGACTGCCATCGTGACAAAAATGCTTATCCACCCACTTGGTAGAAAAAGCTGCCCGCGCAGCGCGTCGCTTAATTTATCAAGCCCAGGCAAAGGCAGCGCCTGAATCAAACTGAACTCCGCCCATGAAGGGTTGAACTGGCAAGCTGCTTGGGTAGGCAAGCAATGATTTAGCCAAGAGAAAAAGCCGTAAACGCCCGAAAACGCAAGCAGGGAAAGGCCTAGCAAGGCAAGCGGCCTTCCAACGCTAAAGCCGTAATCGCTGCACGCGGCATAAGCTTTGTAGAAAAATTTTTGAATGCCTGTGGCGCGAGCGGCCTCTTCGGCCATCTCCAATTTGAAAAATCGCTGCTCTTCGCGCACGGCTTGTTGCTGGCTGAAGGCTAGTTTTAGTGTGCGGTAAGCACGTGCGGCCTCGTTACTGCCAGATGGATGTGGAAACACAGCGCCATCAAATGTTGTGTCTTGATGCAATTTGCAGTTATGGAATTTAGGAGCTTTCTCAAAAATAGTTGGAGTGAGGGACTTTACATGAGCAGGCAAGGCGAGTCCGGCAAAGGAGCAAGCCCCCTCAAAAATACGACCAGAAAAGTCCGTATCGCCTAAAAATCTAGCGCCACTGAAAGTGATTGAGCGAAATCGCCCTAATAGTTGACTTTCGGTATTGGGAGTAATGTTCTCCCATGGACTTGCTAAAAAGCTTGATGTGCCTTGGAAAATTGCCTCTTTGAAACTTCCAAGCTCCATAAAACAAGAACCATCAAAGTTTGCGCCATTTTCAAAACAGGTGTTTTGAAAGCCTGTTGCTACACCAAAAACTGCCCCTTCAAAACTTGTTAGGCACCCAAAGGTCGCATGACTGAAGCTCGTGTGGTCTGGGAATTTAGCGAAAGTGAACATTGCCCTATTGCCAAAATTAAACCCATTAAAAAATCTGTTTATGCGTCCTTCTTCGTCTGGAATTGTGAAATCCACATTGGAAAAATCCACATTGTTTGTTGTGTCACCGCTTTCTTCATTATCCCAAGCAGGAAAATTATTGCGCCAAGCATTCCAAGCAGTCTTTCCTAATTTAGCTAAGGCCAGACACCCGGCCGTGCTAATGTCATCAGGCGTGCCATTCGCAGGATCACGAAACACATCCCGATAAAGCGGGTCTAATGATTCGATGTCAACTGGCTCGTACATATGCGGCTTG
Source organism: Comamonadaceae bacterium (assembly GCA_031430155.1). Lineage (GTDB taxonomy): Bacteria > Pseudomonadota > Gammaproteobacteria > Burkholderiales > Burkholderiaceae_C > JASGCK01. The sequence continues at coordinate 1,137 of JANPAY010000144.1, read as the reverse complement.
TCTCAATCCAAAAAGTCAGGGTTCTCTTTTAGCGCTCGTGCATACAGTAATTGAAATTGGAACCAGCCCGAATACTCTGTGCCCACCACGCCGTAGGCTTGTTCACGCGCGGCTTGTGGCACTTCACGCAGTGGCTGTCCATTGGCTGCCGCGTGGGCCAATAGCTCGACTTGGCAATTGCGCTCCATGCTGACGTAAAACCAAGCCGCTGATTCGACCGAGCCGCCCGTCGTGAGGAGGCCATGGTTGCGCAGCACAGCCGCTTTGTTTTTGCCAAGCGCCTGCGCAATGCGCACGCCTTCTTCTAAATCCAGCACCACGCCGCCGTAATCGTCATAGAGCACATGATCGTTATAAAACGCGCAGGCATCTTGGCTAATCATGGATAGCGGCTTGCCCAGCATGGAGAACGCACGTCCATGGATGCCGTGCGTGTGCGCGGCGGCCATCACATCGGGGCGCGCTTCGTGGATGCGTGAGTGAATAGCAAACGCAGCGCGGTTGAGCGGATGCGTGCCTTCGACAATGTTGCCGTGGTGATCGACGCGAATCAAATTGTTGACTTTGACTTGGCTGAAATGCACACCAAACGGATTAACCCAAAACGTGGTCGGAAACTCGGGGTCGCGCACCGTGATGTGTCCCGCCGCGCCTTCGTCGAGTCCAAAGCGCGAGAAGATGCGAAAGCTTGCCGCGAGGCGTTGCTTGCGATGCAGGCGCTCGTCCGCTACGTTGGCAAACGTGGGCGGCATCGGCATGGCATTGCCTGCGCCGCCAACTGCCGCGCCTTCAGTACTCACGATTGGATTTGCACTCATTGTTAAATTCTCCCTGTATTAAAAACTTGATGTGGATCGAGCTGCTGACGCAGGCCTTGGTTGATTTTTGCCAGCACGGCACTTTGCGGTTGGAACGCGCCGCTGGCTTTATCGGTCTCTAGGCCAGATGTACTGGACTTGAACAGGCAGGCATGCCCGCCAGCCTTATTAGCTATGGCTTGCAGGGCATCACGCTCGCTAGCCTTTGCCCAAAGCCACCTCTGGGCGCCCTGCCATTCCACAAGCTGCGGATAGGGCAGTTCCAGCTCGGGGGTGGCAGCCGCAACTGACAAGCGCCACAAACATAAATCATCAGTTG
>JANPAY010000143.1:0-12881 GCA_031430155.1 Comamonadaceae bacterium | reverse complement strand
GGCATTGGCGAGTGGACAGTTGCCTACGTAGCGATGCGGGCATTACGCGACCCCGACAGCTTCCCCGCTGGCGACGTAGCGCTGCAAAAAGCGCTGGGTATATCAATAGAGGATCGGCAAGCCAGCATCACGAAATCCGCCAAAGATGCCGAAGCGCAATCCGCCAAGTGGCAGCCATGGCGCAGCTATGCGGTACTGCGGGCGTGGCAACGATTGGACAAAACCACAAAGGAAGACGCAACATGACCTTTCAAACGCACCTCAAAAAAATGATCGTCCCCACCCCGCTGGGGGACATGCTGCTTGCGGCGAGCGAACAAGGACTTGCAGGCACGTGGTTTGTGCATGGTCAAAAGCACATGCCTGATAGCGATTTAATGGCATCGTGGCCGATAGCGCAAAAGGGCGATGCCTCGAAGGCCATACTGGATAAGGCTTCCCAGCAATTAACGCAGTACTTTTCAGGCAAGCTCAAGGTCTTCGATTTGCCATTCGATCTATCCAGCGGTACCGAGTTTCAACAAAGCGTCTGGCGAGAAATCATCAAAATTTGCTGCGGCAAAACCAACACCTACGGCGCGATTTGCAAAGCACTCAACAAGCCGCAAGCCGCACGGGCTGTGGGCGCGGCGGTTGGCAAGAATCCGATTTCCATCATCATCCCGTGCCACCGTGTGGTTGGATCAACTGGTGCAATGACAGGCTATGCAGGTGGGCTGGACCGCAAGGTGGCGCTGCTGGAGTTGGAAGGTGTAAACAGTAAGATGTCCAAAACTGAAAGGCTCTTTTAATGATTGAACAACGCACCGTTTTTGTTTTAGGTGCTGGCGCACACTGCTCTTATGGGTTCCCCAGTGGAAAAGATCTTAAAAGCCAAATTATTGAACTGGTACGTGCACAAACCAATACGTATTATTCAAATTCAGAAAATATGCTAACGCAGATGGTGCGTTTTGGTGCTGCTTCACAGGACGAGACACAGCCTTCACGGTTTAAAGCTTTTGCAGAGTCACTTGAGCGAGCTGGTCAAACATCAATTGATGCATTTTTAAATGCAAACGAACATCAATCAGGTTTTCAAAAAATAGGGAAAGCCGCCATCGCCCAAGTGTTGCTAGAAAAAGAGAAATCCGCTGACTATCATCCAAAAGATGACGATTGGTTGGACTATTTATTTGCAATCATGCTGAATGGCATCAAGACTGAAAATGAATTTATAGAAAAAAACAAAATAGGCTTCATCACTTTCAATTACGATAGATTTCTTGAAAAATGGTTGTTTGAACGTATCCAAAACTCTTTTGGCTTAAATGAGGATGCGACACTAAAGATATTGCAAAGAATTCCTATTCATCACGTGTACGGAAAACTTGGTGATTTCCCATACCTTACGAACATAAATCCCACTCAAGAATGGATCAAAGCATCACAGAATATTAAAACGATATTCGATGCTGAGAAAGACTTGAATACGCTGGACGCATCAAAAGAGCTTTTGACAAACGCTAAAGTAGTTTGCTTGCTCGGCTTTGGCTTTCATCCTGAAAACATTGAGTTGCTTGAACTGGCACAAACCATAAACAAAGACAACAGCCCAAATATCGTTGCTAGTTCAATTTATGGCATCACTGCCACTGAATGGGAAAGATATACACGCCCATTCACAGCGAATAAAATTAAAGCGCCACATCCGTTTGATTCCAAACTTAAATGCTTGGAAACCTTGAGAAATCTGCCCATTTTTTAGACATACTAAAACATTAGCCTGCGCACAATCTCCGTCGTAGCAGCCGCCTGATTCATCGTATAAAAATGAATCCCAGGTACGCCTCCAGCAATCAAGCGCTCGCAAAGCGCAGTCGTCACGTCTAGCCCGAAAGCCTTGATGGACGCGGTGTCGTCACCAAACGCTTGCAACCTGAGACGAATCCAGCGTGGGATTTCTGCGCCGCAGGCATCAGAAAAACGCATGAGCTGTGAGCTGCTAATGATGGGCATCACACCTGCCACCACGGGAATGGTCGCACCTAGCTTTCGCGCGGCTTCCACAAAATGGAAGTAGCTATCGGCGTTATAAAAATACTGCGTGATCGCGGAGCTTGCGCCTGCTTTCACCTTGGTCGCGTAGGCACGCAAATCGTCTTCGGGGGACTTCGCTTGCGGATGCACTTCGGGATAGCACCCTACTTCCAAATGGAACTCATTGCCTGTCTCTGCGCGGATAAATTCAATCAGTTCACTGGCGTAGCGAAATTCACCAAACGCGCCAAAACCGCTGGGCAAATCGCCGCGCAGCGCGACCATGCGTTTGATTCCCGCTTGCCGAAACTGCGCGAGTTGTGCCCGCACTGAATCTTTGGTTGCACCAATGCACGAAAAATGCGGCGCAGCTGCGAAGCCGTCCGCAATGATGGCCTGCACCGTTTGCAATGTGCCGTCTTGCGTTGAGCCGCCCGCACCGTAAGTCACCGAAAAGAATTCGGGCTTTAGTGCATACAGTTTTTGCCGCACGCCAACGAGTTTTTCCACGCCCTCGGGTGTCTTAGGCGGGAAGAACTCGAATGAAATAGGGGTCTTCATGATGATTTCCCCTCGCTATTAATAGCGATACGTATCCGCTTTGTATGGACCACTTTGCTTAACGCCAATGTAGTCAGCCTGCTCTTTTGTTAAAACCGACAACTGAGCGCCAACCTTTGCCAAATGCAAACGCGCCACTTTTTCATCCAAGTGTTTTGGCAACACATAGACCTTGCCAACCTTGTACTCTTTGCTCTTGGTGAACAGCTCGATTTGCGCAATCGTTTGATTGGCAAACGACGAGCTCATCACGAAGCTTGGGTGACCCGTGCCGCAGCCCAGGTTCACCAAGCGGCCTTTGGCGAGCAAGATAATGCGCTTGGCAGCTTTCTTGCCGTTCTTCGGGAAGATGACGTGATCGACTTGCGGCTTGATTTCTTCCCACTTGCATTTTTCAAGTGATGCAACATCAATTTCGTTGTCAAAGTGACCAATGTTGCAAACGATGGCGTTGTTTTTCATCGCGTCCATGTGCGCGTAAGTGATGACGTTTTTGTTGCCAGTTGCAGAAACAAAAATGTCGGCCTTATCTGCGGCGTATTCCATGGTCACGACTTTGTAGCCTTCCATCGCAGCTTGCAGCGCGTTGATCGGGTCGATCTCGGTCACCCACACTTGTGCCGACAAGGCACGCAGTGCTTGGGCTGAGCCCTTGCCCACATCGCCGTAGCCCGCGACCAGCGCAACTTTGCCAGCAATCATCACATCCGTAGCGCGCTTAACAGCATCAACCAAAGACTCGCGGCAGCCATACAAGTTGTCGAACTTGGATTTGGTCACGGAGTCGTTCACGTTAATCGCACGCAACTTCAAAGTGCCTTTAACTGACATTTCGTTCAAACGCAGCACGCCTGTGGTGGTTTCTTCGGTCACGCCAATGATGTTCTTCAGGCGGCGGCTGTACCACGTTGGGTCAAGCTTGAGCTTGGCTTTGATGGCGTTAAAGAGGCAAATTTCTTCTTCAGAGCTTGGCTTAGAAATAACTTTCAAATCCTTCTCAGCTTGCGTACCAAGGTGCATCAAAAGCGTTGCGTCGCCGCCATCATCCAAGATCATATTGGGGCCTTCAGCCGCTGTGCCTTTCTTGCCAGAGAACTCGAAAATACGGTGCGTGTAATCCCAGTACACATTCAAGTCCATGCCCTTGTAGGCAAAGACAGGCGTGCCCGCCGCGACCAGCGCAGCAGCCGCGTGGTCTTGCGTGGAGAAGATATTGCACGATGCCCAGCGCACGTCAGCGCCCAAAGCTTGCAGCGTTTCAACCAGTACAGCGGTTTGAATCGTCATGTGAAGCGAACCTGTGATGCGCGCGCCTTTGAGTGGCTGTGCTTTTGCAAACTCTTCACGAATCGACATCAGACCGGGCATTTCTGTCTCGGCGATGTTGAGCTCTTTGCGACCCCATGCGGCGAGGGAGAGGTCAGCGATGGCGTAGTCGGCAAAGACGTTCGCAGCGGGTTTAGCTACGGCTTTAGTTGCTTTAACAGGCGATTTGTTAGCTGCGGGTACGTTTGACTTCGCAACAGGTTTTGTCGATGTAGTGTTAGACATGAGAAACTCCAATAAATGTTTTCCGAACAGTTAAAAAACCACTGCGAAACATACGGAGTTCAAGGAAGGTGACTCACCGCACGTTAGTAGTGGGTGAGCGCAGTTAGGAAAGCATCTTGCGATGTTTCCGAGCCTCATTTGAGAGTTGTATCCCAAACTGCAGCGCTCCTCGGATTAGCTGATTATAGCGAGGCGACACCTACAATCACTTCTTTTTGTCTCTTGCAAGTCTTCCATGTCTCTTCCCCACGCTCCCGAAGTCAAACGCCGCCGTACCTTCGCCATCATTTCTCACCCGGACGCGGGTAAAACGACGCTCACCGAAAAGCTGCTTTTGTTCTCGGGGGCGATTCACATTGCGGGCTCGGTCAAAGCGCGCAAAGCCACGCGCCATGCGACTTCCGACTGGATGGAGATTGAAAAACAGCGGGGAATTTCGGTCGCCTCATCCGTCATGCAAATGCTGTACCGCGATTGCGTGATTAACTTGCTGGACACACCAGGACACAAAGATTTTTCGGAAGACACCTACCGTGTTTTGACAGCGGTTGATTCCGCCCTCATGGTGATTGACGCGGCTAACGGCGTGGAGCCACAAACCAAGCGCTTGATTGAAGTCTGTCGTCAGCGCAATACGCCCATCATCACTTTCATCAATAAGTTAGACCGCGAAGGGCGCGATCCGCTGGAGCTGCTGGACGAAGTGGAGCAAGCGCTCGGTATGCCCTGCGTGCCCATGACCTGGCCTGTCGGGCAAGGCAAGCAATTTGGTGGCATCATGGATTTGCGTAAAAACCAAATGCGCCTTTTTAAAGCGGGCGAAGCCAAGCGCGATGATGAAACTGATGAAGTGGTGCCACTCACCGAGGTTGAGGCTTTGCGCAAACGCTTTGGTCACGAATTCGAACTCGCCGAAGGCAACGTCGAACTGATGCAAGGCGCAGCGCCTGAATTCAACCAAGCCGACTTTTTTGCAGCTAAACAAACGCCTGTGTTTTTTGGCTCAGGCGTCAATAATTTTGGCGTGCAAGAAGTGCTGGACGCCTTGGTGGACTTGGCTCCCGAGCCACATGCTCGTATTAGCAATGATTTACCAACGCAAGGACAAGAGCCTACACGAACGACCATTGACCCTGCCGCCGAAGGCTTTTCGGGCGTGGTGTTTAAGGTGCAAGCCAATATGGATCCGTCGCACCGCGATCGCATCGCCTTTGTGCGCGTGTGCTCGGGCAAGTACGTGAGTGGCATGCGGCTCAAAGTGCAGCGTTCCGCCAAAGAGCTGCGCCCCACTTCAGTCGTCACGTTTATGAGCCAACGCCGCGAAGCAGTGGAAGAGGCCTATGCGGGCGACATCATTGGCTTTACCACGCACGGCGGCGTGCAATTGGGCGACACCATTACCGAAGGTTTGGCAGCGCAGTCCAAACTGCAATTTACAGGACTACCGTTTTTTGCACCTGAGCTTTTTCAAACCGTTGAACTCGCCAACCCCATGAAGAGCAAGCAGCTTCAGCAAGGATTGCAGCAGCTAGGCGAAGAAGGCGCGATTCAAGTTTTCAAGCCGCTGCACGGCGGCAATATGCTTCTAGGCGCAATCGGGCAACTCCAGTTTGAAGTAGCGCAGCACCGGCTCAAAGGCGAATACGGCGTAGAAGCACGTCTCGGCGGTTCAAACTACGTAGGCGCAAGATGGATTAGCGCCGATACGCCAGAAGAACTACGCGAGTTCACGGATCGCAACGTGAACAAGCTAGCTGAAGACAGTGCAGGTGCACTCGCGTATTTGCTAACCTCTCCCTACGACCTGCGCCTGACGCAAGAACGTCATCCAAAAATTCACTTTCATGCGCTCAGAGAGCATTCGGGTTTGCAATTACAAAAGTCATAATACTTTTATCGTAATATAGGGCTCTCATTCCTTGGAGAGCTTTATGTCGATTTACAAATTGGTTTTAGGTGCGCTTTCAATGGGCTTGCTGCTAACGCAAGTTTTGGCGCAAGACATTGGCACTGTCAAAACTTTAAAAGGTAACGCATGGATCGAGCGAGGCAGCGCTCGGACGGTCGCCGCAGTAGGGGCTGCATTGCAAGCCAAAGACCGTGTCGTCACTGATGCCAACGCCACGGCAGGGCTGACGCTGCGAGATAACACACTGCTCAGCGTGGGGCCAGGGTCCATACTCGAGATGAATCGTTATGCCTTTGACGCAACCTCGCACAAGGGTGAAATGGATACCAGCGTCAAGCGCGGCTCGCTCTCAGTCATCTCGGGAAAAATTGCAAAAGCAAGTCCTGAATCGGTCAAATTCAATACAGCGACAGTGACACTCGGCGTGCGAGGTACCGAGTTCATCTTAGAAGCAGGGGACGGCGTAAAAAATGCAGGGATGTGGACAGATGCCTCTGGCAACCTCATTCAAAGCAGTACTGGAGGCGTTATTACTTCAGGCGTGGTCGTCAAACCCACTTCCGCCGTGCTTCTGGCTGGGCCAGACGGCAAAGTGGGCTCCATTGCGGTCACGCCCATTGGCACGTCCCAAACACAGGTATTGAGCCGTGCTTACGCCGCGCTAGATGTGCAGCCTTCAGGGATGGTTCTGTCAAGACAAGAGGATGCCGCCTCTATTCAATCCAAATATGGGGAGCTCTTAAAAGCGACGCCCAAACGCACAGAGAGCTTTGTCGTTTACTTCAATGCCAACTCCAGCACGCAAATCACTTCAGCATCGTTAGAGGTGATCGAAACGCTCAAGAAAGTTGCAGCCGCTTGGCCTGCTGTTGAAATCAACGTCATTGGACATACCGACTCGGTAGGTAGCCTAGAGGCAAATGACAAGTTTGGACTTGAGCGCGCTCGCACAGTTGCAGCAATTTTGCAAGCATCTAACATATCCTCCTCGTCAATCGAAGCCACAAGCCGTGGCAAGCGCGAGCTCTTAATCCCCACTGATGACAACGTGGCGAACGAGCAAAACCGCCGAGTCGAAATTAATCTGCGATGAAACAACGACTGGATGACATCAAACGCCTCTTTGCTGCATCGCGCGGTCGCCCGATGGCGCTCGGCATTTTGCTCGTGCTGGGCTCGTTTAATCTTTTAAGCAATCAATTAGAACCTGAAAAACCAACCTGGGTGGATGCCGTACAAGACATGGCAACGGGGCCGTATAAAACGGCGAGGCGTTTACTGTTTGACCAATACCAAGTCACCTTCCCGCGCAAACCTTTATCGCAGCCTGTCACCATTATTGCTATCGACGAGCCTAGCTTGGCAGCAGTAGGGCAGTGGCCGTGGCCGCGTAACAAACTAGCCAACTTGATTGACGCCATCAACGCGCAAAAGCCCTTGGCGATTGGCCTTGATATTTATATGCCCGAGCGCGATCAAACCTCGCCCGATCAAGTCGCAAAAAATCTGCCGCCTAGCGCCGCCGGACTTGCAGCAGCTTTAAAAAACCTTCCTACGCACGAAGCTATTTTGGCAAGCTCACTCAAGCGCTCGCCCAGTATTTTGGGTGTCGCCGCTTTTGACCATGCAGCGCAAACCACAACGGATCGGCTTATCACGAAGCCCATTGTGGTCAAGCGTCTGGACGCACCCAGCACAGAGGATGGCCTGCGTCACACCCAGCGGTTTGAGCGCGTCCTCGCGAGTCTGCCCGAGCTGCAGTCGGCTACCCATGGGCAAGCTCTACTCAGCGTACCGCTGGACAATGGTGTCGTGCGGCGTATCCCTCTTGTGATGCGTCTTGGAGACACCGTCGTGCCTAGCCTAGCTTTAGAGATGCTGCGCGTCGCAACCGATACCTCTGCTATCGAGGTGTTGACCGATGCCAGAGGTCTGCGCGAGGTGCAAGTGGCAGATTTGCGTATTAGCACGCAAGAAGATGCAGAAATTTGGCTGCACGCCGCCCCGATTAAAACAACCATTGGAAGGTACGTCTCCGCATTAGAGGTGCTGCAAGGCAAGGCAAATCCAGAGCAGTTCGAAAATAAATTGGTGCTATTAGGGCTAACGGGTGCGGGTCTCAATGACATGCGAACCACGCCTTTGGGAGAGCTGGTTCCAGGCATTGAAATTCAAGCGCAGGTCATTGAGTCCATCATCGATCAACGCCTGTTGCGTCGCCCACATTGGTTGGTATGGAGCGAAGCCTTGGTGATTGGATTATTTGGAGCCTTGCTCATTTGGTACATCCCGCGCCCAGAGTCTGGAGTCATGCGTCTTTTGCGGCGCAATCCTAAATCCTCAAGCGCTATCGGTATTGGACTCAATTTGCTCTTAGTCGCAGTCGGCTTTGCTTTATTTAACTTTTACGGGTTGCTTGCCGATACGGCATCAAGCTTTATTGTGCTCTCCGCCGTGATGGGCAGCTTGCTGGCTACCGCACTAGGCCACATCGAAAAAGAAAAAACTCTCTCAAATCCTGTGGTCTAGCACGGCATCTGGTTAATCAAATCTGATTCAGCGCATGCTCCAAATGCTGCACCGTTCTGTCCACGTTATGCAGCTTGTCTAAGCCAAACAGGCCAATACGGAAGGTCTTGAAGTCCGCACCTTCATCACACTGCAAAGGCACGCCAGCTGCGGTCTGTAGGCCGAGGTCGATAAATTTCTTGGAGCTTTGAATGCCTGCGTCTTCGGTGTAACTCACCACCACACCTGGGGCTTGAAAGCCTTTAGCTGCTACGCTCTTAAAGCCGCGACCCTCCAAGAGCGCACGCACTTTGTCACCCTGCTCTTGTTGCAGTGCCTTGGCAGTCTCAAAGCCCATCGATTCGGTCTCCAACATGGTGTCCCGCAAGCGTGAGAGCGCATCTGTTGGCATGGTCGCGTGATACGCATGACCGCCGCCTTCAAACGCTTCCATGATTTGCAGCCACTTCTTCAAATCCATCGCAAAGCTGGTGCTGGTGGTTGCGTCAATGCGCTCACGAGCTAATTTAGACAGGGCAATCATGGCGCAGCATGGTGAGCTGCTCCAGCCTTTTTGTGGCGCAGAAATCAGCACATCCACACCAGCAGCTTGCATGTCCACCCAAATCGTGCCAGATGCGATGCAGTCCAAAACGAAGATGCCGCCCACCGCGTGCACTGCGTCGGCCACAGCCCGCATGTAACCCAGCGGAAGAATCATGCCAGCCGATGTTTCCACGTGAGGTGCAAACACCACCGCTGGACGCTCTTTAGCGATGATGGCTACCACCTCTTCAATTGGCGCGGGTGCCCACGGCGCGTGCACGTCTGCGCCTTGCTTACGCGCCTTCAGCACAATGGACTCTGACGGGATTGATCCCATATCAAAAATCTGTGTCCATCGAAAGCTAAACCAGCCATTACGGATCACCAACACTTTTTTACCTGTGGCAAATTGACGCGCCGCAGACTCCATACCAAACGTACCACTACCGGGCACGAGCACTGAGCTGTGGGCGTTGTAGACGGTCTTCAACATGCGCGAAATATCACACGCGACGTTTCTAAATTTGACCGACATGTGATTGACCGCGCGATCGGTGTAGACAACTGAGTATTCGAGAAGACCTTGCGGGTCAACGTTGGGTAGTAATCCTGGCATGAAAGAGCTCCGTAGAAATAAGGGTTTTGTGACAACTGCATTAGCTTACCATGCGCCCTAAGGAGACTCTGATGGTTGAAACCTCGATACGACAGCTGCCCCACGGCATCAATTTATCCATTCGCACTTGCGGCGCGCAGGGTCGCCCTGTGCTGATGTTTTTGCACGGCTTTCCCGAAGCGGCGTTTGTGTGGGACGAGTATTTGGAGCACTTCGCCCAACCTGAAAACGGCGGGTTTCGCACTGTAGCCCCGAATCTACGTGGCTTTGAGCGGTCGAGCAGTCCAGCGGACGTGTCCGCTTACCGCGCCAAACATTTGATGCAGGACATTGCTGCGTTGATTGAGCTCGAAGTGAATAAGGGGGAGCAACTTGTCTGTTTAATTGCCCACGACTGGGGCGGCGCAGCGGCTTGGAATTTGGCAAACCAATTACCGCAGTTGCAAAAAAAGCTCGTCATCATTAACTCACCGCATCCGGGTACGTTTTTGCGCGAACTTCAAAACTCGCCCGCGCAACAAGCGGCCAGCCAATACATGAACTTTTTGGCGCGCCCTGATGCGCCTGCCTTGTTGGCAGAAAACGATTTTGCGCGGCTATGGCCATTTTTTGAAAATGCAAGTGCAACCTGGATGACAGAGAAAATCAAACAACAATACCGTGATGTATGGAACATGGGTATGCGCGGCGGTTGCAACTTTTACGCTGCGTCGCCCATGAGGCCTGACGGCAATATCAAAAATCTTGTTCTGCCTAAAGAGATGCTCACGATCAACATCCCAACACAGATCATTTGGGGGATGGGGGATGCTGCGCTCTGCCCTGAAATGTTAGAGGGCTTGGAAGACTACATCGCCGACTTGCGTATTCACAAAATTAACGATGCCACGCACTGGATCGCTCACGAGCAACCAGCACTTGTCAAACAGCTGATTAGGGACTTTTTGCAAGCTTAGATTCAGCTAATTTGTAGCCCTCAGGATCGTCGTAAGGGTTGGGGCCGCTGATGCCATTAGCATCCCGAGGTTGATCTTTAAAACGTCTATGCACCCAGTAATACTGCGCGGGCATAGCACGCACCCATTGCTCAAGTTCGCGGTTCATACGCAGTGAATCTGCTTTTAAATCCGCATCGCTATTGCCGATGGGGTAGTTGTCCCACGCAGGGTGAATGACCACCTCGTAACCCGACTTGGTCATTCGAGTAATGACAGGTACGACCTTCGCGCGGCCTAGCTTGGCATAGCGCGGCAGGATAGGTAGCGTCGCAGCGGTGTTGCCAAAGAAAGGCAAGAAAAATGAGTCGTCGGGCTCGTAATTCATGTCGGGGAGTAAGTACAGCGGCTCGCCCCTGCGCATAGACTGCACAGCCGCACGCACGCTGGATAGGTGTTCGATAAGCAATGGTTTTTGTACATTGGCCGAGCGCTCACGTCCTGCCCTGACCCATGCATCGAGCGATGGATTTTTTTGCTTGGAATAAATCGTGGCAAAGCGTTTATCCGTCAGCGTATTGAGCGCCGTCCAGCCTGCATCGAGTCCGACAAAATGCGGGGCAAAAATGACAATGGGCTCATCTTCTGATAAGGCACTACCCGCCAAGACTTGTCCTGATTGAGCTCCCAAGACCGTCACCTGCAAACGCTTATCCAACGTGGCCTGCGGGCTATGCCATAGCCAAAATCTATCTAACCAACTTTGCATGAAATGCACGAAGACTTCACGCACATTTTTTTCGCGCTCAATCGCTGACCAGTCTGGAAAGCACCACTCTAAATTCACGCGCACCGTGTGTCGGCGACTCGTCATCAAAGCGTAAAGAGCTAACCCCAAACCAGCGCCAAAGGCACGCAAAACGGGTAGTGGCAAGAATCTGAGCAGCTTCAAAAATGAGAGTAACAGTCCTATCATGTGTTCACCTGAGTCGGCACTTGCTTGGGTTTTTTATATCTTGCATAGCCCCACAAATATTGCGTCGGCAGCTCGGCAATTGCACCTTCAACGGCATCGTTGATTTGCTGTACCACCGCGTCCAAAGTCTCATCCAGTTTGAGCGCTAAGGAGCGCGCGTAGACGCGGTAGCCATGTCCATACCTGCGGCGTTCGCACCACACCATAACCACAGGGCATTCATTCGATTGCGCTAGCTTGGCTGCAAGCGTCATGGTGTACGCGGGTTTACCAAACACACTCGACCACACGCCCATGCCGTCCATTGGCACTTGGTCGGGTAGCAAACCAATCGCGCCGCCAGCTTTGAGTACCCGAAGCGTCTGGCGCACGCCACTCACGTCCGCCGGTACGGTTTCCATGCCGGGGCGCTGCCTAGAGGCTTTGACAATCGAGTCCAGCGTAGTCTGCTTAGCGGGTTTGTACATGACGGTCATCACTTTGCCGTGCGCATTACAGGCGGACGCAATCGCCTGCCCTGCCACTTCCCAGCTACCCAAATGCGGGGTGAGGAAGATGATGCCTTTGTTGTTTGATGCTGCCTGCGCAAACACCACATCCAGTGCCGTGCGGTCGTTCCAGAGCACGCGTACAGCAGCCCCTAACCAAAGGCGCGGCTGTTCAGCCACCATCATGCCTGCTTGGCAAGCCGCATGGAGTAAGCCTTTCCAGCCACTCACGCCTGCAAGCCCCGACTGGTTTGCATTAGCGACAAAACGCTGCCTGTAAGTGCGAGATGCCGCAAACACCACCAGCCCCAGCAGGCAGCCAAGCCCATGCAAAAGCACGAGCGGCAAAAACGACAGTAATTGAAAAAGCAGTTTCAAAATGGACTTAAAATACGGGTGTCGCTTCAGTTATTGAACAACTTGCAGGGCGACGTTAAAAAAAAACTTGCTAAAGCGTTCGCCAAAGTCAAAAGAATTCCTCTTTAACTGGCAACGCGCCAACTACAGGAGTTCTACAAAATGGCTAACGACTATTTCTTCACCTCGGAATCTGTATCAGAAGGTCATCCCGACAAAGTCGCGGATCAAATCTCTGATGCCATCCTTGACGCAATTTTCACACAAGACAAATTTAGCCGCGTAGCAGCCGAAACGCTGTGCAACACGGGTCTCGTTGTTTTGGCAGGTGAAATCACCACCGGCGCGAATGTGGACTACATCCAAGTCGCCCGCGACACCATCAAACGCATTGGCTACGACAACACCGAATACG
>JANPAY010000142.1:0-4923 GCA_031430155.1 Comamonadaceae bacterium | reverse complement strand
CGGCCCGAATCACGTTCCATCATGACTTTTGCGCTGCTGACATTGCCGTAGGCGCTGAACTGCTGTTGAAGATCGCCATCGCGAACGGTGTAAGGCAGGTTGCCTACATACAATTTATTACCCATAAACTCAAGTTCCCTTTAAGGGACTCCTATAAAAACAAAAAAATAAAAATACCAATCTTTATTATGCGCGACATTGGGAATTCTCTTAGTACCTGCGCAAACGAATTAAAGACATTGCGGGTAAATCCTAATGTTTTTTTGGATTATTTTGCGATTTCGTTGCGCCAATCCGACAAAGTATGCCGCATCACGTGCAGTTGACGCTCAAAGCGAGGGCAGTTTTTGCACATCCATAAATGAATTTTCAGGCCCGCTTTGTCGCGCCAATTGAGTGGCCTGTCTTCGGCAGACAACATGAGATGCGCAGCTTGCTTACAAGTACGGTGAAGTGGAATCGCGGCTTTAAGCGAGGACATATTATTTATTTCCAAACCAATTGAGATCGAGACATTCGCGCAGCTTGAGCCTAGCGCGGTGCAGTTGAACATAAAAATTCGTCGAAGTCAGCTTCAATTCCTTACAGATTTCTTCGCTCGATAGCTCCAACCATTCGCGCATGAGAAAGAGACGCCCCAGCTGGGCGGGTAGTTTTTCCATGCAGGCTTCCATGACAATAAAGAATTCTTTTTGATTTAACCCAGCCTCAGGATTGCCCCAATCAGTAGGCGGCGTTGCAAAGTGCCCGTCAGCCTTAAAAATCAAGCCGTCCAGCATGTCGCTCTCGCTCTCATCATCCGATTCAGGCAGTGCGATTTCTCGTGCATTTTGACGAAATTTGTCTAATATTTTGAACTTCAAGATACCAATTAGCCAAGTCTTAATTTGCGATCGACCTTCAAATGCTTCAGGTTTTTCGAGTGCTACGATCAGCACTTCCGAGACCACATCCTCTGCCCATGCGTCATTGCGCAATTGCAGCTTGGCGTAACGAAGAAGATCGGTACGATACTGCACTAAAGCAGTTGTAAGTTCTGAGAGGTTTAGGGCGACTACTGACATTTAAGCGATGAGGTGAAACTATGCAAATACATAATTTGAAAGTCATCATAACGGGATTCGCATGCGTCTTGAGTCTTATGTGTGGCTCAGCATGGACGCAATCAAGTACCAGACCGATTATCCGCGCCAGCCCGGAGAGTCCTGTCGCATTTGATCTTGCCAATTTTGCAGGAAAGACCGTTTTGATTTTCCACTGGCGCACGACATGCGCAGTGTGCTTGGACAAAATGGAAGAGTTACGTACCAACATTACAGGCTGGCGAAATAAGCCCTTCGTCGTGCTAGCTATCAACCATGATAAAAGCCGGCAAGATTTTCAAAGCTATTTAAAAATTAGCAAAACCATACATGGCGATAACGCGCAGCTCATTCACATTTACAGCAAAGATTTGGCCGTTGACAATTTGTATGCTGGTTCGGCACTGCCCGTAAGCTACGTCATAGACGACAAGCAGACCCTGCGCCATAGCTATATGGGGCGTATACCCCCACAGGCTTGGGATGATATTGCGGATCTATTGCCTTAAATTAACTACTTAAAAAAATAATTGTAAGATTTTTTCGGCTTGTCCTACTGATATTCAATCGCTGCACTAAATGAGTTTTTAAGCAACGATTATTTCCTTGTCACGTTACTTTTTATTTTTCAACTTAGGAGTTTTCAACCATGAATCAACGCACTTTTATCGCCACAACGGCTGTCGCCTTGCTCACAGGCTTGCTGGCCACTCAATCCATGACTGCCAACGCACAGGCTAAAGAAAAATGCTACGGCATTGCTGCCGCAGGTCAAAACGACTGCGCCAATGCTTCGGGCACGCACTCTTGCTCGGGTCAATCCAAGGTCAGCAATAGCGCTGATGAGTGGAAATATGTGGCCAAAGGTGAATGCAAAAACATGAAGGGCATGACCGCTGACGACAAAATGATGATGAAAAAAGATGGCATGAAAAAAGACGACATGATGAAGAAGTAATTTTTCATTGAAGATCGTTTGAAGATGTTCGGCATAGGTTTTAAGCACGCGCACTATGCCGAGCTTCTGACAAATCCATCCCAGTACAAGGTTAGTGTTGTTGGAGCTGGGGTGGATTTTTTAGAAGTGCATTCTGAGAATTTTTTTACAAAAGAGGTCGGCGGTGGCGGGGCAGCAAGAGCAACTCTTGCCAAAGCGCGTCGGCATTGGCCTATTAGCCTACACGGCGTCGGACTGGCACTTGGTTCTGCTGCTGGTCTTGACCCTTGGCATCTCGATCAACTAGCCGATTTGGTGGAGCGTACCGAGCCGCTATTGGTGTCTGATCACGCGTGTTTTGCACGCGGATATCTACCAAGCAAAACAGCCGAAGCGATTCACGCATCAGACTTGCTTCCTATTCCATTTTCAAAAGCTTCGTTAGAGGTGCTGTGCAGCAATGTGAGCCGTGTGCAAGAGCGCCTAAAACGCACCATCGCCGTTGAGAACTTATCCGCCTACTTTGCATGGTATGCGGCGGACTATTCGGAGACGCAATTCCTTTCTGAGCTCACCCAGCGAACGGGTTGCAAGCTACTTGTCGATGTGAATAACATTTACGTGAACGCACTTAACGCCATCCAAGCAGGTGCAAAGTTTGATCCACTGCAAAGCTGCCAATCTTGGCTCGATCAAATCCCAGGCGATGTCGTTGCGGAAATTCATGTCGCGGGCCATCACGCCATGGATGACATCGTGATTGACGATCACTCCTGCGCAGTGAACGAGCCCGTCTGGGCACTCTACCGCCATGCCGTGCAGCGATTTGGACAGGTGCAAACTTTGGTCGAATGGGATACAGACGTGCCGCGGCTGGATGTGTTGATCGAGCAACTGCGCACGGCCAAAACGAATGTGCAGGAAGCCCTGGCATGAGCCATCAAACACTCCTTGCGCAACAGCAAATGCTGCTTGATGGGCTGTTTGACTCGTGGCCTGCTGTGCAAGCCAATGCGGCTTTGGCTTCCCAGCAGGCGTGGCCTGTCGGCCAATACCAACGCGGCTTACAGGCCTATCGGTCAAACGCAACCATCTTGGCGCAGCGCGTGCTCGCGGTGGCATATCCTACGGTGAGACGGCTCATGGGGGAAGATCAATTTGACGGGCTAGCCGTGCATTTTTGGCGGACAAACCCGCCCAGTAAAGGTGACCTCGCCCAGTGGGGCGAAGGACTGGAGGGTTTTCTTCGCGCCATCCCTGAACTCATGCAGCACGAGGCGCACTTGCCAGATGTGGCTGCGCTTGAATGGGCACTGCATACAGGGCTAACGGCAGCGGATTCTGAGTCTATAGATCCCGTGCCGCTTGCCTTGATTGAAAGCGAATTTCCTATCGTTGACTTTGTGAACGGTAAGAATTTCGAGGACTTATCCGACATACAACCACAACGCGCCTTGGTTTATCGTCAAGGTTTCAAAATGACATGCATTTCAATTCCAAAGGACGTACAAATATGAATAACCTTATTCAAGGGTGGGGCAAGTTAGTCATGGGCTTAGAGGCTTTAAAAAATCCTGCGCAACTAGCAGCACGGCTTTATGTCAGCTCGGTATTTTTTATGGCAGGGCTCACCAAAATCAGAGACTGGGACACCACCGTCGCGCTGTTTACGGATGAATACCACATCCCCGTACTCACTAACTTGTCGCCCACATTAGCGGCAGTGATGGGCACGGGCGGCGAGTTGGTGCTTCCTGTACTACTCGTGTTCGGACTCTTCGGTCGCTTTGCCGCGCTAGGCCTTTTTGTCATGAACATTGTCGCTGTGATTTCGCTATCAGAGATCGCACCTGCGGCGTTGCAACAGCACCAGTTTTGGGGCTCGCTCTTGGCGGGACTGGCGATTTGGGGCGTAGGCGCTTGGAGCGTTGACAGGCTACGCGGGACTACGCAGGCTTAGCAAGCAAGTCGCCCCGTAAAATTGGGGGATGCAAGAAATTCAAGCCTCTACTGATCCCCAAGCCTTCAACCCTTCGGCCATCGAAGCCGCAGCCCAAGCCAACTGGAACGCCCGTGATGCGTACCGCGTCACAGAAGAAAGCGACAAGCCGTTAGGTAAATTCTACGCCTGCTCTATGCTGCCGTATCCATCGGGCAAGCTGCACATGGGACACGTGCGCAACTACACCATCAACGACATGCTCACGCGCCAATTGCGTATGAAGGGCTACAACGTGCTCATGCCGATGGGCTGGGATGCCTTTGGCCTACCCGCAGAAAACGCCGCCATGAAAAACGGTGTGCCGCCAGCCGAGTGGACGCATTCCAACATTGCGTACATGAAAAAGCAAATGCAAGCTATGGGTCTTGCGATTGATTGGTCGCGCGAAGTGGCGACTTGCGACCCGAGTTATTACAAGTGGAATCAGTGGTTGTTTTTAAAGATGCTGGACGCAGGCATCGCCTACCGCAAAACGCAAACCGTGAACTGGGATCCTGTCGATATGACCGTGCTCGCCAACGAGCAAGTGATTGATGGCAAAGGCTGGCGCACGGGCGCAGTGGTCGAAAAGCGCGAGATTCCTGGCTACTACTTGAACATCACCAAGTACGCACCCGAGCTCTTGGAGCACGTGCAGACTGGTCTGGCGGGCTGGCCCGAGCGCGTGCGCCTGATGCAAGAGAACTGGATTGGTAAATCCGAGGGCGTTCGTTTTGCGTTCCCGCACGAAATCAAAGACGCCGCTGGTGAGTTAATCCAAGGCGGCAAGATGTACGTCTTCACCACCCGCGCCGACACCATCATGGGCGTGACTTTCTGCGCCGTTGCGCCTGAGCATCCTCTGGCAGCCCACGCCGCCGCGAACAACCCCAAGCTTGCTGCGTTTATTGCCGAATGTGCTG
>JANPAY010000141.1:0-1609 GCA_031430155.1 Comamonadaceae bacterium | reverse complement strand
GTTGCCGAGCAGGGAGACGGTCGCGAGCAGGCCCACTGCGAGCACCAGCAGGCCGGTGAGCGGCCGAGATTCGGCCGGGGTGACCAGCGCCGGGAGGATCCGCCAGAGCAACACGACGTCCAGCAGGCCCCGCAGCAGGTTGAGGCCCAAGGGCATGTCGGCCAGCAGGAGGGATGGGCCGACCAGTGTCCACACCAGCAGCGTGATGGCGACCGGATACTGGCTGATGAGCTGGTCTGTTTCCGTCTCGCCCTTCGCAACAATCGAGCGCCGCAGCTGGGTTACCGCCACCAGCAGCACGAGGAGGATGAGACCGAAGACGGCGAGCTCGGGCGAACGGACCTCGAGATAGTCGCCGACCCCGCCCTGGATATTGACCAGGTTCTGGCGAACGGTGGCTGCCGGCCAGGCGAGACTTGCCGGCAACATCCACAGCGGTGGGGCCGTGCGTTCCAGGGCCTGCTGCTGCCGGCCCAGGCGCTGCGCATCCAGTTGCCCCTGCAGGTCCCTGAGGGCGTTCTGCAGCTGGCCGACGCGCACGTCCGCGCTGACGACGACGTCCAGTCGCTTGCGCAGCGGCGACCGGGTAGCTTTAAGGTTCTTCGCGAGGTCCTGCAGCCTGCCCCGGAGCGCTTCCGGGACGGTTTCTGCCCCCGTTGGTCCCGCGGTATCCGGCCTGGAAAGTTCCTGCACCAGGTCGGCGTCGGATTTCAGCTGCTGTCGCCAGGGGTCGAGCAGCGCGATCTCGTCCTGCATGCGCGCGCGCCACTTGGCGAAGATCCGGTCGAGGCTGCGAAGCTTCTCCAGGGTCGAGGCAACCTCGACGAGATCCGCCTGGCCGGCGTCGCTGGTGCCGGCGGCGCCGAGCACGGATTCGGCTTCCTTCGACTTGCCGGGCAGCGCCACGGCGATGCCTGCCAGATCCGGCGCCGGCTTCCGGAGGTAGTCGTTGATCTCCAGCAGTCGGCTGCCGAGGGCATCGAGCTTCTGGACGAGTTCGGCTGTGCTGCCCGGCATGGCGGGTGCGGCTGGCGAAGACGCCGCTGGTGGCGTGGTCGCCTCGTCGGCGCCAGCACGGGCGGCGAGGATCAGCAGCAGTACGACAAGCGGGATGCGGGTGATTTGCATCGGGATAGTGTAAGCGCAACGAATGGTGCAAGCCTCCGGGGCCTGTCCTAAACTGCGGGAATGCAGTTGCAGACCCATCCCCAGTCGCCGCCGGGTCCCGTCCGGCGTATCGAGGTCCGGGCCGAATCCACCGGGGAGGGTCGTGTGAATATCGCCTGGCGGCTGTCGGGCGATGTGTCGCGGTTGCTGATTCCGGCAGCGGCGGACGTGGCTCGCGCCGACGGGCTGTGGCGGCACACGTGCTTCGAGGCCTTCGCCGCCGGATCGGACTGGCCCGGCTACCGGGAATTCAATTTCTCGCCGTCCGGAGCGTGGGCGGCCTACGCGTTCGCCGGTTACCGCGCCGGGATGGCGCCGCTGATGCTCGATCAGCCGCCGGCAGCACGCTGGCGCCAGTCAGTCGACGAACTGGTGCTCGACGCCGAGCTGCCGCTTGCGGGCCCGCGGCGCGGGGAACCGCTGCGGCTCGCGCTCGCCGCCG
>JANPAY010000140.1:0-1566 GCA_031430155.1 Comamonadaceae bacterium | reverse complement strand
ACGCCTGAAGAAGTGGCGGAAGAAATTGAGCGCATGACCGCAGTTTTGCAAGGCTGCGGTGCAACGGCCATTGCCGTGTCGCGAGACGAGGCCGAGCGGCTCAAATTTTGGAGCGGCCGCAAAAACGCCTTCCCCGCATCGGGCCGCATTAGCCCCGACTACATGTGCATGGACTCCACCATTCCGCGCAAACGCTTGGCCGACATCTTGCTGGCGATTCAAGGGATGGAGAAGAAATACGACCTCAAGTGCGCCAATGTCTTCCACGCAGGCGACGGCAATTTGCACCCGCTGATTTTGTTTGATGCCAACGACCCCGACCAACTGCACCGCTGCGAACTCTTTGGCGCGGACATCCTAGAGACCAGCGTGGCTATGGGCGGCACGGTGACGGGCGAACATGGCGTAGGGGTCGAAAAACTCAATTCCATGTGCGTGCAGTTCACCGCTGCCGAAAACGAATTTATGTTTGCGGTCAAACGCGCGTTCGATCTGAAGGGCACACTCAACCCTGGCAAAGTCATCCCTACGCTGCAACGCTGCGCCGAGTACGGCAAAGTCGTTATCAAAGGCTCGCAAGGGCAGACGATGGCGTTCCCCGAGCTGGAACGCTTTTAATTTAATTGGGGACTGACCCTGAATTTTGCGAAGCAATAATTGGGGTCTGTCCCCAATTAAATTAAAAGGCATCCCATGACTAAACTCGTTTTCATTACAGGCGCATCCAGCGGTATCGGGCAAGCCATGGCCGAGCGCTTTTATGCGGCGGGATATTCGCTAGCTTTAGTCGCCAGACGCGGAGAAGTCATCGAAGCATGGACACAAGCAAAGAGCTTGCAGGCCAATAGAGTCAAGGTCTACAGCGCGGATGTCTCCAACATCGATAGCATCATCGCCGCCGCCAACGCCTGCATGGCAGTGCAAGGCGTACCAGACGTGGTGATTGCCAACGCAGGCATCAGCATCGGCATCGACACCGCAGAGCGCGCCGACTTAGACGTCATGCGCGAGGTGTACGCCACCAACAACATCGGACTCGCGGCCACCTTCTCCGCCTTCATTCGCCCCATGCAAGAACGCGGCAGTGGTAAGTTAGTGGGCATCGCTAGCGTAGCGGGTATCCGCGGCCTGCCAGGGCACGGCGCGTATAGCTCCAGCAAAGCAGCGGTCATTAGCTATTGCGAAAGTTTGCGCGGCGAAATGAAAGAGTTTGGCGTCGAAGTGCTAACGATTCTGCCTGGCTACATCGCCACACCGCTCACCAGCAAAAACAGCTACTCCATGCCCTTCCTCATGCAGCCAGAGGCCTTTTCGGACAAGGCTTACCAGACGATTGAGGCAAGCGTCAGCTACCGCGTGATCCCGTGGCAAATGGGCGGGGTAGCGAAGCTGCTACGCCTGCTACCGAATTGGTTATTTGATAAAGCGTTTAAGGGCAGACCGAGGAAGCATCGGGGGAGCGTGTAACGAGGCTTAGAATATCAGCATGAACTACTTAAACCGCATTACCATCAGCCCCGACATTTGCCACGGCAAACCCGTGGTGCGTGGCTTGCGCTATCCAGT
>JANPAY010000139.1:0-3404 GCA_031430155.1 Comamonadaceae bacterium | reverse complement strand
TCGTGGATAAGCCGCTAATTCAATACGCGGTGGAAGAAGCGATTGCCGCTGGGATTACCGACATCATCTTTGTGACGGGTCGAACGAAGCGCAGTATTGAAGATCACTTCGATAAAGCCTACGAGTTGGAGACCGAATTGGAGGCACGTGGTAAGCAAGATTTGCTCGCGATTGCGCGCGGCACATCGCCCAAGGGCATTAGTTTTAGCTATACGCGTCAGTCTGAGCCACTCGGTCTTGGTCATGCTGTGCTGATGGCAAAGGCGCTGGTCGGCAATGAACCGTTTGCCGTGATGCTTCCAGATGATTTTATTGACCCCAAGTTGGGTGGGGAAGGTGCGCTCCAGGAAATGGTGCGCTCGCATCATGCCCACAGCGGCGCGAGTGTGTTGGCCGTGCAAAACGTGGAGCGTAGCCAAACAGCCAGCTATGGCATAGTGTCCACTATGTCATTGGACGCACTAAATGAGGCCGTGACAGGCATTGTTGAGAAGCCAAAGCCAGAGGTGGCCCCTAGTACGTTGGCGGTAGTGGGGCGTTATATCCTGACGCCAGAGATTTTTGGCTATATCGAGAACATCAAGCCTGGAGCAGGCGGTGAATTGCAGTTGACCGATGCGATTGCTGCGATGCTGAAAGATAAACCCGTGATTGCGAATCGATTTACGGGTACGCGCTATGACTGCGGCTCGAAGCTAGGTTATTTGCAGGCGACGGTGGCTTGTGGACTCAAGCATCCTGAGACGAGGGATGATTTTGCGGCCTACCTAAAGTTACTTCAAGGCAGCATGCTAGCTGCTTTGGCGTAATCTGCGGGTATGCCAATATCTAAGAACGTGGCATCACACACATAGCCCGATAGCTGACCTGCTTGAGCGAGCTGGGGTAGGCAGCTAGATTCAAACGAAAAGGTATCTGGATAACTGGCAAGGATAGTTTGCAAGGTCGCAGCTTGGATGCAGTAACAGCCTGCGTTGATATTGGCGTGATCACTTGGATCTGCGCGAAAACCGCTGATGCGTCCACTTGCTTCCAGTACAACTGATCCGTATCGATCATTTAACGGCATGGGTTTGACTGCTAGGCATACAGACGTATTTTTGGCTTGCGCGAACGCTGCAAAAGTGGTGACATTGGGCTCGAACCACGTATCGCCGTTGATGATGAGGCTCGGCAACCAATTAGCAGCAAGGTTGTTCAAGGCATGCTTGATGGCGCCGCCAGTGCCTAGAGGCTGATCCTCACGGATATATTGAACAGCGATTGATTCAAAGCTATCGCTAAAGTAATCGATGATGGTGTCAGCCTTGTATCCCACAGACAGTACAAATTGGGACACGCCTTGTGAGTGGTAATAGCGAATGAGGTGGGCTAAAAATGGTTCACCTCGTACACCAGCCATAGGCTTTGGCACATCTTTGACAACGCTTTGCAGCCTTGTCCCGAATCCACCAGCCAGTATCAATGCGGTTAGTTTCTTCATGCAAAGAGACGCTGATTAGTAAGCTTTATGTTCATAAAACCAAGCAACAATTTTTTGAATACCAAGACTGAGGTCCGTTTGCGGTAGCTCTTTAAGCACGCTCGCTGTTTTGTCTATATTCAAACACTTAGAAGTTGCGCCTACGTAACGTGATGTGTCGTATTCAATTTTTGATGCATCGTAGCCAACAGAGTCGCAGATCAATTTGGCAAAGTGCCGAATCGTGTGCTCTACGCCTGCGCCAATATTAAAAATATCGTTGGTGGTTTGTTGATTGAGAGCCCACATGATCTGGATAAAGTCATCTAGCCAAACCAGTTCACGCTTTTGTAGGCCATCACCCCAGAGCACCACAGGCTCTGCATATTCATGACCACGAATAATCTTGCGAATCAAATCGAAAATGAAATGCATTTGACGGCCATCGGTGTGGTAACCCGTGCCATAAAGCGTGGAGGGAACAATGCATAAATAGTTCAGACCAAACTGCTGATGCAAGGCGCGTGCACCCTGGTACAGCATCCGCTTGGTCATCGCATAGGTATAGAGGCTGGGCGTTGGCTCACCATCCATATATTCTGATTCGCGCAGATTTGACCCTTCTGCGTAGGCACAGCTAGTGCCCATGAACACGAGCTTGGCTTGTGGTTGTTGGCTTTGCCAAAAATCTAATACATGCGTGTTGATCTTCTGGTTAATCACCCATTGTTCACCTGGATGTTTGAGACAAAAATCACCCGCTTGCGTCCAAGCTGCTAGATGAATAATTTGATCCCACTTCGTGTGGTTAAAGCTCAAAAGACTATCGCTTTTTGTCAGATCACAATTTTTTGAATCCAGCGATTGCACGCTATGACCAACGCTTTGTAAAAATTGATTAAGTGCCGTACCTAAAAATCCACTGCCACCTGTTAAAAGAATGTTCATGATCGATTTTTAACGAGCAAGTGCCAAATGAGTAAAGAAGGCATGATTGAAAGGCTGCTGCGGGAGGGTTTCAGGATCGAATAGCACGCCAAATAAGGCAAGGCGCAGCTGCGTGTCCGTCATCATTTGATCGATTAACCAATGCTCTGCCAAATTGGTGTAGCCATAAAAATGAAGCAAGAGCGCGTGGATCACGATTGTGATATCGTTTTCAGGCTTTATTTTTCTTGTAAATACCGCATCCGAGTAAGCAAGATTCCCATGACTGACTCGGTGGCGGTTAGGTGTTTTCCGTTTCCAAAACTCATTTTTCATATCAATCAAATCAAAGCCCTGATGATTGATATGGGTGAGGCTCTCTCCCAACGTTTTTTCACCGACATACAGCGGTGTATTACGCAGCTCTGCTTGCAATAAGGCGCATTCTTGGAGTACGTCACGACACGAATCCAGCACTGCAAGATCCGAGCCTTCAAGATCTAATTTCAAATAGTGAAGCTGGGATAGTCCATGCTCTTTCAGTATTTCTGGCAAAGTCGTCGTTGCCATGTCGATTCGCTTTACTTCTTGATAAAACGACTCAATCCCGTAGGTTGCTACCTCATTTGGATAAACCTCATTGAGCCCGCTGCACATAGAGAACTGACGCTCAATCAGTGTGCCTGAGCCAATGGCATCACTGACAGCTAGGCCCGACACAATAATATCTTTCGAGAAGATGCTGCCATTTGATTCTCCGGGATCCAAGGCATCAATTGAAATGGAGACGGTAAATTTAGCAAACCAATCAGGCAAGGGTGTCACGGCATTGCCTGAGGACCCTAGATCAGCGATGACGATGGGATGCGTGAGACTAGATAACGCATGTTGCAGCACTTGAATGGCTTGGGGAGATGGCATTGCGGCAGTCCAATTAAGCTGGATTAACAGGGAAATAGAATTCGACGCCAGCGTCTATGAGGTGTTGATTATTTTTAAGAATTTCGTTTTTGAA
>JANPAY010000138.1:0-7341 GCA_031430155.1 Comamonadaceae bacterium | reverse complement strand
TGACGAGCGAACACATCTTCAACTTCAAACCTCGCGATCACTTTGTGATTCCTTCATGGCACAACGTGGAGTTCTCATCAACAGATGGCGCTACACTTTTTAGTTTTTCAGATAAACCCATTCACAAAGCCTTAGGCATTCACAGAGAAGAAAGACTCACATGAACTACACCCACCCAGTCAAAACCATCGCGGTACCCGTCAAAGGTACGGACAAGCTTTTTCCTGTCACGCGCATTTATTGTGTAGGACGCAACTATGTTGCCCATGCGCAAGAGATGGGCTTTACGGGCCGCGAGCCACCTTTCTTTTTTATGAAGCCTGCAGACGCACTAGTGATCGTGGCTGATGGTGAAGTCGGCGCGATGCACTACCCAACCTTGACCAAAGATTTTCAGCATGAAATTGAACTGGTTGCCTGTATTGGTACTGGCGGAAAAAACATCAAGGCAGCGGATGCCATGAAATATATCTATGGTTATGCGGTGGGCTTGGACATGACTCGCCGTGACTTACAAGGCGAGCAAAAGAAACTCGGTCGGCCCTGGTGCATTGGCAAGGGCTTTGATGAGTCCGCGCCGATTTCCCATATCGTGCCTGCCGATCAGGTCGGCGATATAGTCAATGCTGATATCCACCTCACAGTGAACGGCAAAACTACACAAACCAGCAACTTAATGCATTTAATCTGGAACATGGCTGAAACAATCGAGCATTTATCTGCCGCATGGGAATTACAGCCAGGAGATTTGATTTACACGGGCACGCCTGAAGGTGTGGCTGCTGTGGTCAAAGGTGACGTACTAGTGGGCAGTGTGGCAGGGGTCGGAGAACTCAAAATAAAGGTTATTTAAATGAAAACGTTAGAGCAACTTGCTAAGTTTTGTGCCATTGTGGCGGGCGTGTTGCTCACGCTCATCACGCTGTCAACATGCCTCAACATCATTGGTCGCGAAACCATTGGCCGCACTGCGCCTGGCGATTTTGAACTGGTCGGCGTGGCGGCGGGCGCAGCCATTGCGCTCTTTATGCCGTGGTGTCAGTTCACCAAAAACAACATCATTGTTGACTTTTTTACGGCGAAATGCACTGACGCAACGAATGCCATGCTGGATCGATTCGGTGCCCTTTTGATGGCATTGATATTTGCCGTTTTGACTTGGCGCACGACGCTTGGCGGTCTAAATTCTTGGACAACCCAAACCACCACCATGATGATGGGT
Source organism: Comamonadaceae bacterium (assembly GCA_031430155.1). Classification (GTDB taxonomy): domain Bacteria; phylum Pseudomonadota; class Gammaproteobacteria; order Burkholderiales; family Burkholderiaceae_C; genus JASGCK01. The sequence continues at coordinate 6,119 of JANPAY010000138.1, read as the reverse complement.
TTTCCTGAGTGGATTGTTTACACGTTCATGGTGCCCGCTTTTGCGCTGACCTGCTGGATTGCACTGGCGCAAGCGTTTGGCAAACAGACAGCATCTGAAGGAGCGCACGCATGAGCTCGATCACTCTCTCCCTCCTCATCTTCGGCATGATGCTGCTGCTAATGGCACTGCGCACGCCGATAGCCGTAGCTATGTTTGTGGCTGGATCTATTGGTTATATTTTTCAAACTGGATGGCATCCACTGGCCGAGTTTTTAAATACGCAGGCTTTTGCACGCTTTGCTAGTTATGACCTCTCTGTGATTCCGCTCTTTATTTTGATGGGGCATTTCGCAACCCAAGGTGGCATCAGTAAGGCGCTATTTGGCTTTGCCGCTGCCGTGATGGGGCGTTTTAAGGGCGGCCTTGCCATGGCATCCGTCTTGGCCTGTGCGGCCTTTGGGGCAATTTGTGGCTCATCTGTGGCAACTGCGGCCACCATCACCAACGTCGCGCTGCCCGAGATGAAACGCCACGGCTACTCTGGGCGCTTATCCACTGGGACATTGGCTGCTGGCGGGACACTGGGCATCTTGATTCCGCCCTCTGTACCACTCGTGATCTACGCGATTTTGACCGAACAAAACATCGCCAAGCTGTTTGCTGCCGCGATGATTCCTGGCTTGATTGCCATGGCTGGCTACATGATTGCCATTGCCATTTATGTGCGCGTTGTCCCTGGGCAAGCGCCAGAAAAAGACGAAAACGAAGCGATGAGCTTTAAGCTGATGCTCGGCGTGCTACCGATCGCGGGCATCTTCACCCTCGTATTTGGTGGCATTTATGGCGGTTTCTTTACACCAACGGAAGGTGCAGCCGTTGGTGCTGCATCCACTTTTTTAGCGGCACTGGCTAAACGCGAAATCAATTGGGCAAAGTTCAAACAGTGTTTTTACTCCACCGCTGAGAGCTCCGCCATGATCTTCATGATCTTCATTGGCGCAGATGTGATGAATTCGTCTTTAGCGCTCACACAAGTACCTAATCAATTAGCCGCTGTCGTTGGCAGTTGGGGACTTGCACCGCTCATGGTGGTGAGCGTGATTTTGCTGTTCTACGTGGTACTCGGCGCAGTCATGGACGAGCTGTCGATGCTGCTACTGACCATCCCCATTTTCTTCCCCATGATTATGGGCATGGACTTTGGCATGAGCAAGGAGTACACCGCCATTTGGTTTGGCATCATGGTGCTGATGACGGTCGGTTTTGGCATGCTGGCACCGCCCGTAGGCTTAAATGTGTACGTGGTCAACGGTATGACCAAAAGTATGGGCATGGACGTACCGATTAGCGAGAGCTACAAAGGTGTCATGCCCTTCTTGATTAGCGACACCATCCGCACGATCTTGCTTTTGCTCTTTCCAGGCATTAGTTTGTGGTTGGTGAAGTATTTGACCTAGGGAAAATACGGTGGGGTTTTTCCTCTCACCGTACAGCACCCTTTGTCGTTACAAACTAAATGTTGTTTAAAAATTTAATCCATCAGGAGCACCTTATCCCATGAAACGCCGTACCCTTCTTCAAACTGGCGCTGCAGCACTCGCAACTGCAGCACTGGCATCCAATGCCCAGTCAACCGTGACGCTGAAATTCCACACCTTCATGGCGCCTTCATCTAATGTATGGCTCAACATGCACAAAGCCTGGATGAACAAAGTCGAAAAAGACTCTGGAGGGCGCATCAAATTTGAAGCCTATCCAGCTATGCAATTAGGCGGTACACCCGTGCAATTGTTCGATCAAGCCCGCGACGGCATTGTGGACATCGTCTGGACGCTACCTGGAAACACTGCGGGTCGTTTCCCCCGCGTGGAAGTGTTTGAATTGCCGTTCATCATGACGAATGCCGAAGCGACTTCGCGTGCTTATTGGGAATATGTGCAGACCATGGCACCAGACGAATTCAAAGATGTGCAAGTTATTGCGCTTCAAGTTCATGGTCCAGGCGTGATTCATACGACAGATAAACCCGTCAAAACAGTTGCAGACTTAAAAGGTCTCAAAATGCGTGCACCAACACGCCAAGTCACAAAGCTCATGGGCGCACTCGGGGCGACGCCAGTCGGCATGCCGCTTCCCAACATTCCTGATGCATTGTCAAAAGGTACGATCAACGGCGCGGTCATTCCTTGGGAAGTTGTGCCATCGGTGAAGGTTCAAGAACTAACCAAATTCCACGCAGAGTTTGACCCTGCGGGCGGCGCGCTCTACACCACCACTTTTGTGATGGCCATGAACAAGGCGAAGTACAACAGCTTGCCTGCCGACCTTAAAAAAGTCATTGACGCCAACTCTGGTATCGAGACTTCTGGCTGGCTGGGTAAAACTCAAAATGCGGGTGACCCTGCTGGTCGTAAAACAGCATCTGACCGTGGTAACACTATCTATACGATTGGTACAGCCGAAGCTCAAGAGTTCCGCCGCGCATCCCGCGCTATCGAAGTCGAGTGGATGGAAGACATGAACAAGCGCGGCTTCGACGGTAAAAAACTCTTGGACGGTGCGCGTGCTCTGATCGACAAACACACACTGGCACTTAATAAACCTGCCGCGCCAGCGAAGAAGAAATAACTAGATTCTTGCTCGCGCTTAAACTGGGACTCCTACGCGAGTCCCTTTTTTATGTTCACACGACCACTCATCAAATTTTGCACATCATGCGGCGCATCCGCAGCGTATCGTCTCCCGGGTGATGGGGACACCAAACAGCGAGCCATTTGCACGGCCTGTCACACCGTTCACTATGAGAACCCGCTCAACGTCGTCGGAACAATCCCCTACCTAGAGAAAAACGGCAAACTCTACGTGCTGATGTGCCTGCGAAACATTGAGCCACGCAAGGGCAAATGGACGCTGCCAGCAGGCTTTATGGAGTTGGACGAAACAGCCTCAGAAGGAGCGGCGCGTGAAACACAAGAAGAGGCTGGCGCTCAAATTGAAATGCAAGCGTTATTCACAGTTTTGAGTGTTCCTGCCGTAGGGCAAGTGCACTTGTTTTACCGCGCCAAATTGCTCTCAGAAGCCTACGACCCTGGCTTTGAAACTATTGAAGTGCGCTTGTTTACCGAAGATGAACTACCGTGGGATGAAATGGCGTTCAGAACCGTTAAAACCACGTTGAAACATTTTTTTGAGGATGCTAAAACAGGAGTTTTTAGCTTGCATGAGCGAAATCTAGTCTGAATACGATGCATCGTCAATGGCCTGTCCGGAGGGGATCGAACCCCCGACCTACTGCTTAGAAGGCAGTTGCTCTATCCAACTGAGCTACGGACAGTCAAAAAAGACAAAAGAGCCAGAAGCATAGACACCTTGCGATATCGGCCACTGACCCTTTAAATTTTTGGTCGGAGTACAAGGATTCGAACCTTGGACCCCCTGGTCCCAAACCAGGTGCGCTACCAGACTGCGCCACACTCCGACAAGCCCACGATTATAGCGTAGGCTTTAGAACATTTCAATGAAATTGTTCTTCTTCAGTTGAACCCGTGAGGGCAGTGAGCGATGATGCTCCGCCTTGGATCGCCATGGTCACTTCGTCAAAGTAGCCCGTTCCCACTTCTTGCTGATGGCTCACAAACGTGTAACCACGGCCGCGTGCTGCAAATTCGGGCTCTTGCACTTTTTCCACATAAGCCGTCATGCCGCGTGCGACATAGTCTTGCGACAAATCAAACATGTGGTACCACATGTTGTGAATGCCAGCCAACGTAATGAACTGGTACTTGTAACCCATCTTGCCCAGCTCGCTCTGGAATTTAGCAATATCGGCGTCGTTTAAGTTTTTCTTCCAGTTAAACGATGGTGAGCAGTTGTAAGCCAACATCTTGCCTGGGAACTTGGCATGGACCGCATCCGCAAAATCTTGCGCAAACTTCAAATCAGGTGTACCGGTTTCAGCCCACACAAGGTCAGCATACTCGGCATAAGCCAAAGCACGAGCTACAGCTTGGTCAAAACCTTTGCGGGTTTTGTAGAACCCTTCTGGCGTGCGCTCGCCCGTTAAGAACGACTTGTCAATCGGGTCATGGTCACTAGTCAACAAATCAGCTGCTTCAGCGTCGGTACGAGCAATCACCAGTGTTGGCACGCCGCAAACGTCAGCTGCAAAACGTGCCGCAATCAGCTTTTGCACGGATTCATTGGTTGGCAATAAGACTTTGCCACCAAGGTGTCCACATTTTTTGGCGCTGGAGAGTTGATCTTCAAAGTGCACGCCGCCTGCGCCCGCTTTGATACAAGCCTTCATCAGCTCAAACGCATTCAATACGCCACCAAAGCCTGCTTCGGCATCGGCCACGATCGGCGCAAAGTAGTCCATAAAGCCAGCGTCGCCAGGACCCACGCCCTTAGACCACTGGATTTCGTCCGCACGCGCAAATGTATTGTTGATACGCTCCACCACCTTTGGCACTGAATCCACTGGATACAGCGACTGGTCTGGGTACATAGCGGAGTACTCATTGTTGTCCGCTGCGACTTGCCAGCCCGACAAATAGATCGCTTTCACGCCAGCTTTAACTTGCTGCATCGCTTGTCCGCCGGTCAGTGCGCCAAGGCAATTGACATAAGGCTCGTTGTTCACCAAACCCCAGAGCTTGTCTGCACCGCGCGCAGCCAAGCTGTATTCGAGTGGATTAGTGCCGCGCAAACGCACGACGTCCATGGCGGTGTAACCGCGCTTGATACCTTTCCAGCGTGGATTGGTGTCCCAGTCTTTTTGAATTTCAGCGGCTTGTTGCTCGCGGGTTTTAGTTTGGCTTGACATGACATTTTCCTTTTACATGAAACATTGATTGATATGTTTTATGTCTTATATAAGATTAAAGACATGGATGAATCATATCACGCTTTTGCGACAACGCGCAAGTTTGTTCAAATTGTTTGCTGTACGATTAAAAGATGATGATCAAACTCAACGACCCCACCCTCTTCAAAACCGATGCGCTTATCAATGGCGTATGGATAAAGGGCGCTAGCCGCTTCGATGTCTCGGATCCCTCGAATGGCAACAAAGTTGCAGATGTGGCCAATCTCTCCAGCAGCGATGCAGACGCCGCCATTGCCGCCGCCAACGCCGCCCTACCCGCTTGGCGAAATAAGACTGGCAAGGAACGCCATGCAATTTTACTCAAGTGGTTTAACTTGCTCATGGCAAATCAAGAAGACCTAGCGCGTATTTTGACCACCGAACAAGGCAAGCCGTTTGCCGAAGCCAAAGGCGAAATTGCGTATGGCGCGAGCTTTGTCGAGTGGTTTGCTGAAGAGGCCAAGCGCGTCAACGGCGAAACGCTACCGCAGTTCGACAACAACCGCCGTTTGATGGTCATCAAGCAACCGATTGGCGTGTGCGCCGCCATCACGCCGTGGAACTTTCCGCTCGCCATGATTACCCGCAAAGTCGCGCCAGCATTGGCAGCAGGCTGTACGGTGGTCATCAAACCTGCTGAACTCACGCCGCTCACCGCCCTTGCTGCAGCAGAACTTGCCATTCGCGCGGGCATTCCAGCGGGCGTACTCAATGTGCTCACCGCCGACAGCGATAACTCGATCGCAGTGGGCAAAGTCTTTTGTGCCAGCGACATCGTGCGTCACATCAGCTTTACAGGTTCTACCGAAGTCGGGCGCATCTTGATGGCGCAGTCCGCGCCGACTGTTAAAAAGCTCTCGCTGGAACTAGGCGGCAACGCGCCCTTCATCGTGTTTGACGATGCCAACATTGACAGCGCGGTCGAAGGAGCCATGGCCAGCAAATACCGCAATGCAGGCCAGACCTGCGTGTGCGCTAACCGCATCTATGTACAAGACGCGGTGTACGACGAGTTCGTGACCAAGTTTGCTGCGCAAGTTGGCAAGCTCAAAGTCGGCAATGGCTTTGAGGAGGGCGTGTCACAAGGGCCACTCATTGAAGATGCGGCGGTTGAAAAAGTGAAGCGTCATCTGGCTGATGCTATTGCCAAAGGCGGCAAAGTGGTCGTGGGTGGGAAGGCGCTTGGCGGACAGTTCTTTGAGCCCACCGTTATCTCGGAAGCTACATCCAGCATGGCCTGCGCAAGGGAAGAAACCTTTGGCCCGTTCGC
>JANPAY010000137.1:0-2195 GCA_031430155.1 Comamonadaceae bacterium | reverse complement strand
CACCGACGTGGCACGCCCGCTTGACCTGCCGCCCGAAGAAGTGGCCAAGCGGCCGGACGTGCTGGTGATCGAATCCGGCGAGATAGAGCTGCCCACCCAGGTCAAGGGCATGAAGAGCATAGGCCTGCCGCCGAATGTGATCTATGCCTGCCTGGCCGAGACCATCGTGCTGGCGCTGGAGGGCCGCTTCGAGGTCTTCACCATCGGCCGCGACACCGAGTGGGAGAAGGTCAAGCAGATCTACAAGCTGGGCCTCAAGCACGGCATGAAGCTGTCGGCCATCTCGGGCGTGAAGGGGGTCTACAGCGACGCCGACATCGCCAAGGTGGTGGAACTCGCCAAGCAGGCCCGCCTGACCTGGCGCGGCGGCAGTGCCAAGGCCGCCGCCCGCGCGGCGCCGCCCGCCGCACGCAAGAAGGCCGCTGGCAAGGCCCCGGCAAGCGCCAAGGTCACAGCCCCGGCCGCCGCCGCGCCGGCCCCGGCCAAGCGGGCGCGTGCCAAGCCGGTGGCGGCCAAGCCGGCCGCTGCCAAATCAGCCACCGCCCAAGCCACCGCCGCCGCTGCCGAGGCCGCCAAGCCGGCACCCGCCAAGAAGGCCCCCCGGGCCCGCAAGCCGGGGCCGGCCAAGGTTGACAGCGAGGCCGCCGCATCATGAGCGGGGTGCGCCTGAATCCGCTCGATGCGGCCTGGCTGCTGACCGAAACGCGCGCCACGCCCAACCATGTGGGCGGGCTGTTGCAGTTCCGCCTGCCCGACGGCGCGCCGCGCGAGTTCATGCGCGAGCTGATGCACGAGTTTCGAACCCACCGCAAGCTGGTGCCGCCCTGGAACCGGCGCCTGAAATACGCCTTCAACATGAACCCGGTGCCGGTCTGGATCGAGGACCAGGACATCGACCTCGAATACCACGTGCGCCATGCCGCCCTGCCCTGGCCCGGCGGCGAGCGCGAGCTGGGCGAGCTGGTGGGCCGGCTGCACAGCACGCCGCTGGACCTGGCCCGCCCGCCCTGGGAATGCACCCTGATCGAAGGCCTGGAGGGCGGGCGCTTTGCGCTGTTCATCAAGATGCACCACTCGCTGATCGACGGTGTCAGCGGGGTCAAGCTGCTGCAGCGCGGCATGTCCTTCGACCCGGTCAAGAGCCTGGGCCTGCCGCCCTTCTGGGCCAGCGAGCCGGACCCCGCCGCGCGCTCAGGCCGGTCGGGCCCGGCCCCCACGGTGGCCGAGGCCGCCGCCGCTGCGGTGGCCGGCCTGGGCGCCCAGGCCAGTTCGCTGCCGCAGCTGGCCGGGGCGTTTGCCCAGATCGTCAAGCGCATCGGCAACCCCAGTGACGGCCTGGCCCTGCCCTTCGACGCGCCGCGCTCGGCGCTGAACGGCCGGGTGCGCGAGAAACGCCGCTTTGCCACCCAGCAGTTTTCGCTGGAGCGCATGCGCAGCCTGGCAGCGGCCGCGCAGTGCACGCTCAACGATGTGGTGCTGGCGATGTGTGGCGACGCCTTGCGCCGCTTTCTGCTGGAACGCGACGACCTGCCCGAGAAATCGCTCACCGCCGGCATTCCGGTGTCGGTGCGCCCCAAGGACGACGAGGGCAGCGGCAACGCGATCAGCTTCATCGTGTCCACCCTGGGCACCGACATCGCCGACCCGGCCGAGCGTCTGGCGGCGATCAAGGCGTCGGTCAAGCATGCCAAGGCGCATGTGCAGTCGCTGCCGCGCCAGGCCATGCAGCAATACACCATGCTGCTGATGGCGCCCACCATCGTCACCCTGCTCACCGGCCTGGGCGGGCGCACCCGGCCGATGTTCAACATCACCATCAGCAATGTGCCCGGGCCGGACAAACCGTTGTACTTTCGCGGCGCCGAGTTGCTGGCCACCTACCCGGCGTCCATCGTCACCCACGGCCAGGCCCTGAACATCACCTGCCAGAGCTATGCCGGGTCGATGAACTTCGGCTTCACCGGTTGCCACACCTCGGTGCCCAGCCTGCAGAAGCTGGCGCTGTACTCGGCCGACGCGCTGGCGGCACTGGAACAAGCCTTTCTGCCCGCCCCGGCACCGGCGCCAGCAGCCCCGGCAGCCGCCGCAGCCCCGGCCAAGAAGGCCGCGCGCGCCCGCAAACGGGCCAGCACCCCGGCCTGATCAGGCCGGCGGCGGGCACCAGCCAAAAAAGGCCAGCACCTCGGCCCGCCGGG
>JANPAY010000136.1:0-1693 GCA_031430155.1 Comamonadaceae bacterium | reverse complement strand
GGATCAAATCGCTGGTTGCCCCGGTGGCATTTAAAACAATGGCTCCCGTGCTGGCAGACAAAGGCCCAAAGCTCAGGGAACTGCCGCCCGAGAGGTTCAGGCCTGCATTGGCGTTCAGTGCGCCCGTGCTGAGGGTCGTAGCCGCACCCACAGTGATGGCGCCCGCCGTAGCGGTCAAGGAAGTAAGCGCCACACTGCCGCCCGACGAATTGACCACCGCATTGCCGGTGTTGGCCACCATCGTGCCGCCCAGGGCCGAGATGCTGCCAGCGGCTGCGATAGTCAACGCCGCGCCACTCAGGCCCACGTTGTTGCCGTCTGAGCGCGAGATGGAGCCCCCTGCAGTCAAGCCCACGTTGCCTACCGCCGCCAGGGCATTCGCCGAGCCGTTGCCGCCGAAGTCGTTGACCTTCAGATCCAGATTGCCACCAGCAACCAGACTGATGGCACCCGAAGTGTTGGCCACCAGGTTGGTGGTGCTGGCCAGGTTGATGTTGCCGCCGGCGGTCACGCTGATGGCTGCCACGTTGTCGGCCAGGCCGGTGTTGGTGGCCGTTAGGTTGCCGTTCAGGTTGATGTCAAACCCGCCGCCCGTGGAAAGCTTAATCGTGCCATTGGTCGAAAGCGGGCCGATATTAAAAGTGCCAAGCGTTCGGGTCAAGTCTACCGAACCCGCCGGATTGAATGTGCCCCCCAGGCGGTTGAAATCGGTCGTGACGTTGATCGAACCGGCCCCGCCCAACGCACCGGAGGACAGGTTAAGCGACTTGGCATTGAGCGTCCCGTTGACGCTCAAACTGCCACCGCTGATGCCCAACGTTGTGCCAACGCCCATGTTGAACTGACCGAATGTGGTGAGTGAACCGCCTGTGAAGTTCAGGTTTTCATCCGACGAAATGTCCAGCAAATTAAAACTGCCTGTTGAAAAAGTAACGGTCTGGTTGCCCGCGACATTGATCAGCACCCGGCCCGATGTCGGCACCGAGTTGGTGTTCCAGTTCGCGATGTCGCTCCAATCGCCGCTGGTGCCGACCCAGCAATAGTCCACCGCACAGCCGCTCACCGTTTGCAAGGTGGCGAGGGTACCGCCAAGCGCAACTGACATGCCTGCAAAGTCAGGCGCGTTCAGTGTGGCAAAACTGCCGCTGCCACTGGCGTAACTGATCAAGCCAAAGGATTGCGCCGGCACGGGCACAAATCCGTTGATGGCCGTCACGTTCAAGGTGCCGCCCAGCGTGGCAGAGCCGCTGACGGCAAGTACATCAAATTGCCCCGCCGCCATGCCTTCCGCCTGGAAGTTCAGCACGCCAGTGGGGGATTGGACAAAGTTGCCGGTGATGCTCAACGTGCCGGTGGTGTCACCTGTTGCGGCGCCAGGGGCAATCGTGCCACTGTTGACCAGCGTGCTGCCGGCGCCGACATCAATCAAGCCAGTGCCGCTCAATGTGCCCGCAGCCTGGTTGGTGAATCCACCGGTCTTCTGGAAGGTGGTTCCGGCAGACAAAACGATTTGGCCGGATTGGGTCAGCGCACCGAACCGGTGGTTCAGCGTTCCGCCGCCACTGGTAATGGAGCCGGTGCCCGACAAGCTCAGATTGGCGCCGCTGGCAAGGTTGACCGATCCACCGCCGCTCCAGCTGCCGTTGGTGCCACTCCAGGTGTTGGTGGCGCCTGTGAGCGTCAGTGCGCCCGT
>JANPAY010000135.1:0-2430 GCA_031430155.1 Comamonadaceae bacterium | reverse complement strand
CACATACACCACATTAAACACGGCTGTCGTAATCCACTGCTTAAATTTCGATTTCGTCCAATAGTCTTTGGCGGCAATCGCACGCGTGTTATGGCGTAGCTCGGTGGGCATAGCCGCCCACATCAGAACCAAATCAATGTGGCTTTGATGATTGGCAAAGTAAATGCGCTGCTCAGCTTTGGGTGGGCAACCGTACCACCGCGCCTGCGTGCCCGTGAGAACGCGCACGAGCCCCAGCAGAAACCAACTCATCAATTGCGCAGAGAAGGACATGCGGTAAGGCCTCTTAGACCTTTTCCAAAATCACCGCAATGCCCTGCCCCACGCCAATGCACATGGTGCACAGCGCGTAGCGACCACCAATGGTGTGCAAGCGATTGACCGCTGTGGTTGCTAACCGTGCGCCCGATGCACCTAGCGGATGCCCCAGTGCAATCGCGCCGCCCCATGCGTTCACGCGCGGGTCTGCATCTGCGATACCCAGTTCACGCAGCACCGCTAGCCCTTGCGCAGCAAAGGCTTCGTTTAGTTCAATCACATCCATCTGAGCCAGAGTCAGACCTGTGAGCGCCAGCACCTTTTGCACCGCAGGCGCAGGGCCAATCCCCATGATGCGCGGCGGCACGCCTGCAACAGCCATGCCCACCACACGCGCACGTGGCGTGAGGCCTTGCTTGGCGGCAGTCGCCTCACTAGCCAACAAAATCGCACACGCGCCGTCGTTGACGCCGCTAGCATTACCTGCTGTCACCGTGCCACCTTCGCGCACTACAGGTTTGAGTTTGGTCAACGACTCAATCGAAGTGGCGCGTGGATGCTCGTCTTGACTCACCACAATCGCATCACCCTTCTTTTGTGGAATCGTCACAGGTGTGATTTCGTTTGCCAGATAACCCGCCGCTTGAGCCTTCACCGCATTCAATTGGCTGCGAAGCGCCATCTGGTCTTGGTCGGCGCGGTTAATCTTGTAATCGTCTGCCACGTTTTCAGCCGTCTCAGGCATAGAGTCCACGCCGTATTTGGCTTTCATCAGCTTATTGACGAAACGCCAGCCAATAGTTGTGTCGTACACCTGATTAGCGCGGCTAAAAGCAGACTCCGCCTTAGGCATCACAAACGGTGCACGGCTCATGCTCTCCACGCCGCCCGCAATGACAAAATTCATCTCGCCCGCTTTGATGGCACGCGCTGCTGTGCCCAGTGCATCAAGACCTGAACCGCACAAACGGTTAATCGTTGTGCCAGCTACGGTGTGCGGCAATCCCGCCAGCAATGACGCCATGTGCGCCACATTGCGGTTATCTTCGCCTGCTTGATTCACGCAACCATAGATCACATCGTCAAGCAGCGACCAGTCCACGCTGGGGTTGCGCGCCATGAGTGCCGCTAGCGGAATTGCGCCTAAGTCATCGGTTCGCACCGAACTGAGCACGCCGCCGTAACGACCAATGGGGGTGCGAATGGCGTCACAAATGAATGCTTGATTGTGGGCTTGCTTCATAAATTGTCTCTTTCTAAGGGTCGGTAAGATTGAAGGTTACAAGTCTAACGATTTACAAGCTCACGACATGCAATGAACGTCACATCACAACGACCGACCCAAACCTCTCATCTCGTCGTCATGGGCGTTTCAGGCTGCGGCAAAACGACACTGGGCGAGGGCTTAGCCAAAGCGCTTGACTGGCCATTTTTTGATGCTGATGATTTTCATCCAGCCGAGAATGTCGCCAAAATGAAAGCGGGTATTCCCCTCAATGACACAGACCGCTCCCCGTGGCTTTTGCGGCTGAATGCCCTCTTGCAAGCCAATCCCCATGCCGTCTTAGCGTGTTCGGCTCTTAAAGAAAGATACCGCGAAGTGTTGAAGACTGGACTGCCCAACTTGCGCTTCGTACACCCACACGGCGCGTTTGAAATCATCGCGGCGCGCATTGAAGCCAGATCAAAAGAAACGGGGCATTACATGCCTGCAAGCCTTTTGAAAAGCCAGTTTGAAGCGTTGGAGCCGTGCGCAGATGCGGTGATGGTGGATATAGAAATGGCGCGGCAAGAGCGCGTGGCATTTGTATTAAACCTTCTCGACCACATGCCCGCCCAAAAATAAGCGTTCGATATTCGGGTCTGCGAGCAGCTCATCCGCCCGCTTGTGCAAGACCAAGCGTCCTGACTCCAGTGCAATCGCCTCGTCCGCCATCTTCAAGGCACTCTTCACGTTTTGCTCGACCATCAAAATCGTTGTGCTTTCTTCATCCGCCAATCGGCGCAAAAGCTTAAACACGTCTTGCACAACGATAGGCGAGAGGCCAATCGACGGCTCGTCAATCAACAGCACTTTTGGGCGCAAGAGTAATGCCCGTGCAATTTCTAGTTGCTTTTGCTCACCACCCGACAAGGCGCTGGCTTGGCTGTTGATACGCTGTACGACACGCG
>JANPAY010000134.1:0-2269 GCA_031430155.1 Comamonadaceae bacterium | reverse complement strand
CAGCGTGGGCTCGTCCTGGCAGCGCTGCCCGGCCACCGCCGTCAGCGGCGCGCCGGCTTGCGCCTGCCAGGCAAAGCGGGCGTTGGTGCCGCCGGCATCGCCCAGCAGCCGAGGGTACGGCGCCTGCGTCATCGGCGCCGTCCGCGCCATTCGCGCCGTCCGCGCCATTCGCGGCACAGCCTGCGCATCGGCATCAGGGCACGAAGCTCAGGTCGTCGAAGTACCAGGTGCCACCACCGCCCGCCGCGCCGGTGGTGCCGAAGTTGAAGAAGATCGACGCCTTGTTGTAGGTATAGCCCAGGTTGATGGCGGCAGTGCCCGCCGCCTGGCTGGCGAAGTTGAATGTCAGCGTCTGCCAGGCACCGGCGGCGGTGGTCATGGCTTCGGTTTCCACGCTCTTGGTCGGGTCGGCCGCGTCTTCCACTTTCAGGCGCACCGGCTTGCCAGCGGCTGCGGCATAGACACGCACGGTCATCGTCTTCGCGCTGGCCGTGAACGGAATCGTGGCGATGGACTGGTTGGCGCCGGTGGACACCGTGGTGCCGGCCCACAACTCTGCCGTGGCGCTCTTGATGACCTTGGCCACCTTGTTGCTGCCGCCCGCCGGGTCCACCACCACGCTGGCGTCTTCTGCGCCGCCGAAGCCGGTGAGCGTGTAGGTGACGGCGCTGCTGTCAAAGGTCACCGGCAGGCCCACCGTGGTGCCGCCACCGCCACCGCCCGTGGCCGCTGCCGTGGGGTAGCTCAGGTCTTCAAAGTAGTAGGTCCTGGCGCCGCCGGCCGCAGCACCGGTGGTGCCGAAGTTGAAGAAGATCGAAGCCTTGTTGTAGGTGGTGGCCAGGTTGAGCGCGGCGGTACCTGCAGCGGGGTTCGCAAAGTTGAAGCTCAAGGTCTGCCAGCCGCCGGCCACGGTGGTGGTGGCTTCGGTTTCCACGCTCTTGGTCGGGTCGGCCGCATCTTCCACCTTCAGGCGCACGGGGGTGCCGGCGGTGGGTGACCAGACCCGCACGGTGATGGTCTTGTTGGTGGCCGTGAAGCCGATGGTCGCGATGGCGTTGTTGGCCCGGTTGGACACCGTGGTGCCGGCCCAGAGTTCGGCGGTGGCGCTCTTGATGACGCGGGCCACCTTGTTGGCTGCGTTTGTGGGGTCGGGCACGACGCTGGAGTCCTCGGCACCGCCAAAGCCCGTGAGCGCAGGTGCTGTGGCTTCGTCCATCGTGATCGTGGTGGTCGTGGTCGTGCCACCGCCGCCGCCCGTGCTGGGGCAGGCGACTGCGAAGGAGCTGCCGCTGAAGGCCAGGTCATCCAGGTAGTAGGTCTTGGCGCCGCCTGCAGCCACGCCGGTGGTGCCGAAGTTGAAGAAGACCGAAGCCTTGTTGTAGGTGGTGGCCAGATTCAACGCGGCGGTGCCTGCCGCCTGGTTGGCAAAGTTGAAGCTCAGCGTCTGCCAGGCACTGGCGACGGTGGTGGTGGCTTCGGTCTCGACCGACTTGGTGCCGTCAGCCGCATCTTCCACTTTCAAACGCACCGGGATGCCGGCCGTGGGTGACCAGACACGCGCCGTCACGGTGGTGCGCGTGGCCGTGAAAGGCAGCGTCACGATGGCGTTGTTGGGGCAGATCGACACCGTGGTACCGGCCCACAGTTCGGCGGTGCCCGACTTGACGATCTTGGCCACGCGGTTGGCCGCGTTGGTGGGGTCCACCACCACCGTGGCGTCTTCGGCGCCGCCAAAGCCGGTGAGCACCGGCGCCGTGGTTTCGTCGAAGCTGACGACACGCGTTTCCACGACCGGGATGACGGTGTTGTAGGCCTGCTGCGAACTGGTGGCGACGTTGTTGTTGCCGGCCGCATCGGTGAAGCGCCCGGCCGCCACACTGAGCTGGATCGTGCCCGCGCTGTTGGCCGTGGGCGTGACCACCAGCGTGGCGCCTGTGCCGCCGGTGCGCGTGAAGGTGCCTTTGATGCCACCGACTACCGTGATGTCGTCCACCGTGAAGCTGGTGCCGACGTCTTCGTTGAAAGCGAAGGTGAAGGTCACGTCGCCGCTGGCCGTGGTGGCAGCCACGTTGTCGGTGATGGTCAACACCGGCGGCGTGGTGTCGGCGGGGGCGGCCACCGAGGCCGGTGGTGCTTCTGCATCACCGCCGCCGCAGGCGGCCAGCAGCAGGGTGGACACGGCCAGGGCAAGGGCGGTCAGCGGGCGGTGCGCGATGTGGGTGGCGGTGCGGGCAGAAATGCAAGCAGAAGGGCGTGAGGTCATGGTCGT
>JANPAY010000133.1:0-2780 GCA_031430155.1 Comamonadaceae bacterium | reverse complement strand
TGGATGGCAAAACCTATGCCCTTCGGTCTTCACCTGTTTGAAGGCGCTTCCAAATGAGCCGATCTTTTAAAACTATCCTGCTCTCGCTGTGCGCGGCAAGTATGGCTCTGCTGTGCGGCATGGCGTCTGCACAAACCAACGATAACGAGAAAGCATGGGCGGCACTCAAAGTGCCGAGCACCATTGTGCTATTTCGTCATGCCATTGCGCCCGGTGGAGGCGACCCAGCTGGCTTCGACATCAACGATTGCAAGACCCAGCGCAATTTAGACGAAGAAGGACGTGCGCAAGCGCGGCGAATTGGGGAGGGCTTCCGTAAACATGCGATCAAAATCGATGCCGTACTCAACTCACAATGGTGTCGCACCCGAGAAACCGCACAAATTGCATTCGCAAACCAGCCGCAAGATGACCCGCTATTCAATTCGTTTATACGCAATACCGCCGACCAAAAGCATCAGCAAACCGCCGAAGCACGCAAACTGCTACTGGCATGGCGCGGAACAGGTGTTTTGGTCGTGGTGACGCATCAAGTCAATATCACGGCGCTCACTGATATTTATCCCGACTCAGGCGAGGGCATCATCCTCCACAAACAAGGGGATAAGTTTAAAGTGGTCGCAAGACTCACGCCTTAACGGCCTTTACGCATCATGAAATCGCCAACCTTTCAATTATCCGTCAGTCAATGGTTCAATACCGATGCCGCTCTCACACTAGAACAACTAAAAGGAAACGTTGTGGTGGTGGGGGCATTCCAAATGCTCTGTCCAGGCTGCGTCACTAACAGCATTCCACAACTTAAAAAGCTGCACGAATTGTCTAAAAATTTCCCCCTCAAGGTGATTGGCCTACACACCGTGTCTGAGCACCATCAGGCGATGCAGCCCGTTTCGCTAGAGGCCTTCATTCATGAATACCAGCTGCGTTTTCCGGTTGGCGTAGCGGCTTACGACGGCGATAACCCTTTGCCTAAAACCATGGACGAGTGGCAGATACGAGGCACACCTAGCACCTTTGTTTTCTCCGCCAGTGGCGAGCTGTGTATGCATCAATTCGGTCACGTGGATGACCTTGTACTGGGCACGGTGATTGGTCAATTGTTAGCGCAGGTCGATCGCTAAAGCTTTTGCAACCAAAGGTGCCATCGCCGACGGTGGAAACGGATAGACCGAGCTGATGTTGATTTCACACAGCACATAGGTGTCGTTACCTTGGCTATCGTTAGCGCCCAGTAAAAAATCGGCATCCCAAAGAATAGGTAAATCACTCTCTTTGAGGCCTAGCGCCTCGCACATTTGCGCGATCCACTCGTCTTCTAGCTTGCGTTTTAGAGGTTGAAAATCAATGCGATCGGCTGCAAAGTAAAGCCTTGGACCTGGTGTTGACTCTGGGAGCAGCGCATTGACAAGCTGCTCGCCAAAGCCCGCCACTTGGTTGCCCACCATGTAGCAGCGGATCATGCCTTCACTCAGTCGTGGCTGGAAAGCCTGATCAATCATGGCACCTGCGTGCTCAAAATAAGGGCGGCACACATCAGCAAATGCATCAGTCGTCATGGTTTGCGGCAGGCTGCCGCGTGTGGCATGACAAACGACCAACTGGCTACCTTTCAAACTAACCTGCCAAATGCCATCGCCGCTTTGACCACGCAGCTGTTTCAGCACGCGTGATCCATTTTGTAGCGACTCCAACAAGCCCGCACGCATCGCTTGTGCATTGGCATACCGCCGAACATCGCTACCCCAAGCCATGTGCCGCGTGCGGTACAGCACGTCTTTCGTGCCCAAAACGTCAATCACATCAGGATGCGCACTGACCAGCACGCCTTTGGCGGCAACAGCGCGCAGGGCAGTATTCAAGCGCGACCGATCTCGCCCGCCTTCAAAAGGGTTGAACCAGACCAGTACCACATCAACCCCCGCCAGCCTCGCTTCACACTCGGCCGCTATCTCATCACAAAACGGCGCACTCACCACTAGGGCTCCCGCGCTGGATAGCGCCTCGGCAACCCCAGCCAAGCGAGTGTTTTCAACCATCGTTGTGCCCAGCGCTTGCGCGTCTGCGGGGAATGCGATGGCGATGCGGGGTTTGCGGGAGGTCATTGGGACTGCTTAGCAACAAGTAATTAAAGCGGTTTACAACTCCAGATGCTGCCGCAAAATCTCATCGTGAAAAGCCGCTGGCAACCTCGCCCAATCCCGCGCCTCAACAAGAATAGGAATGTTTGAATTCCCAACTGCGTCTTTGAAGCTAATTAGCGCGTCAATAGGAATAGACGTTAAGTCAGGTGAACGCAAAACCAAATCCAAGTCACTAGCCTCGTGCGCATCACCATTCACGCGCGAGCCGTAAGCCCAAGCGGTGACCGTTGGCAGATGCTCGGCAAGCAACGCCAGCAAGTGTGCGCGATCTTGCTCGCGCAGCATCAAACTGGAAGTCTTTACTGGCGTGGCTTGCGGCGAAGTTTGACTCATGATTGTTGGTTAATCACCGTTTGCAAATTTGCCGCATCAATCAAAAAAGAAGGCATGAGTGCAAGCGTTTCGTTGGCAAAGTCTTCACCGTAATCATGCGCCGTATCGTTGCGGTTATCGCGGTACTTCATCCATCGCTCGGCCTCAAGAAGCCCAATCAGACTGTGCTTTGCAGCCATGCGGAAGATATCTTTAAACATCAGCTTGTCGGCTTCTTTGCTTGACGCGAGATATGGCTTCAAACATTTTTTAAGCAGCTTGCCCGACTGCTCCAAAATAATCTCAAACTCTTTCACGCAAGCC